>NZ_JAAFYV010000060.1:0-15710 GCF_011770055.1 Rhodococcus sp. B10
CCACGCACGAGGCGGACGTCATTCGAGCTTGAAGCCCACTTTGATCGTCACCTGGAAGTGGGCGATCGACCCGTTCTCGATGTGGCCGCGCGTCTCGACGACCTCGAACCAGTCGAGGTTCGTCAACGTTTCGTTCGCGCGAGCTATCGCCTTGCGAACCGCGTCGTCCGTGCCCTCCGTCGATGTTCCGACGATCTCGGTCACGCGGTAGATGTTGTCGCTCATTGCGTCTCCTTCACTGTCGAGTTCGGGATCGACTTCCGGCTCGATGGTTCTCTCTTCCGTGCGGATCCGAAACCTGTTCCAGCAAACACACTGCGGCACTGCCGATGTCGTCGCCGAAAAGTGTGCGTCGCGCAGCGACAACACGAGAGTCTGTACCGTGAGCGCGTGAAAACTTCTCGCCTGTCCTCGACCGGATTCGTAGTTGGGACCGCACTGGCCCTGATGCTCTCGGGCTGCAGTTCGGATTCCTCCGAGCCTTCCGATGCCGGTTCGGCACCCTCCACCACGTCCTGCCCCACAGAAGCGCCGAGCGATGCGGGTGACCCGGAGTGGACCTTGGACGGCGACACGGGCAGCGTCGCCGTCATCGGTTCGACGGACTCGACCACGCCGTCGGTCCAGGTCGAGGCGCCCTTCGCGGTGTCCGAGACCCAGGTGCACACGTTGAACGAAGGGTCGGGACCCGTCGTGGCCGACACTGCTCAGGTGGCGGTGTGCTACATGGGCGTCAACGGGCGGGACGGGTCGGTCTTCGACAGCAGCTACGAGCGCGGTACCCCCGCCGAATTTCCGCTGACCGGTGTCGTCACCGGATTCCAGAAGGCCATCGCAGGCCAGACGGTCGGCTCGAAGGTCGCCGTCGCGATGACGTCGGCCGACGGTTACCCCGACGGTCAACCGCGTGCGGGAATCGAGGCGGGCGACAGCCTCGTCTTCGTCATCGACATCCTCGACGTCACCGGGTAAGCACCGTCGAAAGGCACGCAGTGAGCACGCAGGACGTCGACGGTCACCCACTGGACGACCCGGTCAGGGGATCTCTGGTGGGGGCGCATGCCCGGTTCGCGCGGGTGTCGGGATCGGGACGCGTCTTCCGATTCGACCCCGAGGTCGCGCCGTTCCTCGGGCACCCGCCCGTCATCGAGACAGGGGACTGGGACGATATCGCCGCATTGTTCGGGCCCGGCGAAATCGTGTCGCTGACGGGCGTCGGACACCGGGTTCCCGCAGGGTGGGACGTCGTCGACCAGTTCGGGCTCGTACAGCTCGTCGGCACGCACCTCGAGACGCGGCCGTATCCCGACGCGATCGTTCTCGGCGCCGACGACGTGCCGGAGATGCTCGACCTCGTCGAGCGCACCAAGCCGGGACCGTTCCTGCCTCGGACCTTCGAGCTGGGAACCTATCTCGGCGTGCGTGACGGCGAGGCGTTGGTGGCGATGGCCGGGGAGCGAATGCATCCGGCGGGTTGGACCGAGATCAGTGCCGTATGTACGGACCCCGCCTACCGAGGGCGGGGGCTCGCGACCGACCTGGTCCGGGCCGTCGGGCACCTCATCCGCGCGCGTGGTGAGGAGCCGTTCCTGCACGCGTCGGCAGCCAACACGCACGCAATTCGGCTGTACCTGTCGATCGGGTTCGAGCTTCGGCAGGAATCTCGGCTGACGCTCGTACGGATTCCTGGCTGACCGGACCGCGGGACCGGACCGAATGTGGCCAACCGGTCACTCAGAGTGACCGGATGTCACCCTCGCTCGCGGCGCGCGCGAGCCGGGCCGGCCAGACCCAGGACGCGTCGCGGCAGGAGTGACCATGGTTCGAATCGGCCTGATCGTTATTGTTGGTCCGTGACCGATGATCCGTCGACCCGTCCGGACGAACGTTTCACCCTCGCCAGCGAACGCACGTTCCTCGCGTGGATGCGCACGTCACTGGGTCTGATGGCCGGTGGCATCGCCATCGTGCACCTGGTCCCGGACTTCAGCACCGGCTGGGTGCGCACCGGATTGGGACTCGTCCTCATCCTCATGGCTGCGTCGGCGGCCATGGTCGGCCTGCGTCGCTGGCTGCAGGTGCGCAAGGCGCTGGAAGAGGGCGCGCCGATGCCCGAGGCGAAGGAACTGTGGCTGTTCGCCGTCGGGATCGGTGGAATCGCGATCCTCGCGGCCGTCATCACGGTGCTCGGAATCGAGTAAGCAGAGGACTCGGCGGACTCGGCGTGCACAATCGAAGTGACTGATGACTAATGACGAGGGAGTAGAGCGTGGCACAGGCGTTGAAGCTCGGGTACAAGGCGTCGGCGGAGCAGTTCGGTCCGCGGGAGCTCGTCGAACTCGGTGTGTTGGCCGAGCAGCACGGGATGGACTCGGCGACCGTCAGCGATCATTTCCAGCCGTGGCGTCACGAGGGTGGGCATGCGCCGTTCTCGTTGGCGTGGATGACGGCGGTCGGTGAGCGCACCGAGCGGATTCAGTTGGGCACATCGGTGCTGACGCCGACGTTCCGGTACAACCCGTCGGTGATCGCGCAGGCTTTCGCGACGATGGGCTGCCTGTACCCGGGGCGCATCATGCTCGGTGTCGGTACCGGTGAGGCGCTCAACGAGATCGCGACCGGGTTCACCGGCGAGTGGCCGGAGTTCAAGGAGCGCTTCGCCCGGCTGCGGGAGTCGGTGCGGTTGATGCGCGAGCTGTGGCTCGGCGACCGCGTCGACTTCGAGGGCGAGTACTACACGACGAAGGGTGCATCGATCTACGACGTGCCCGAGGGTGGTATTCCGGTGTACATCGCTGCGGGTGGTCCGGTGGTGGCACGGTACGCAGGCCGGGCTGGTGACGGGTTCATCTGTACGTCGGGCAAGGGCATGGAGCTCTACACCGACAAGTTGCTGCCTGCCGTCGAAGAGGGTGCGGGCAAGGCCGAGCGCGACGCCGGTGAGATCGACAAGATGATCGAGATCAAGATTTCGTACGACACCGATCCGGATCTGGCTTTGGAGAACACCCGCTTCTGGGCGCCGTTGTCGCTGACGCCGGAGCAGAAGCATTCGATCGACGACCCGATCGAGATGGAGAAGGCGGCCGACGAATTGCCGATCGAGCAGGTGGCGAAGCGCTGGATCGTGGCGTCGGATCCGGACGAGGCGGTCGAGAAGGTCAAGCAGTACACCGACGCCGGGCTCAACCACCTCGTGTTCCACGCGCCGGGTCACGACCAGAAGCGGTTCCTGGAGTTGTTCGAGCGCGACCTGGCGCCGCGGTTGCGCAAGCTGGGGTAGTTTTTGCGAGCTTTCGACGGCTCTCCTGTCGGCATCGATGGTCCGTGGCATCCGATAGACAGCTGCCGCGGACCATCGATGCCGATCCGGGGGCAAGCGATGGCAATCAGTCCGCAGTGAGGGCGAACATCCGCATCTCTCGGTCGGTCCGGGTCTTGTATTCCCCGTACACCCGGACCATGTCGTTGAACGCGTCGTAGATGCGCACTTTCTCGTCCCCGAGAACGGGGGTGGCCGTGACGGGAATCCTCTTACCCCCGATCGCGACGGTTGCATGCGGATCGGCGAGCAGGTTCGACGTCCAGGCCGGGTGATGCTGTTGCCCGAAGTTGCTGCCGACGACGTACAGCGTGTCGCCCTCCCGGTAGTACAGCAGCGGTGAGGTCCGCGGCGTCCCCGACTTGCGACCTGTCGTCGTCAGCAAGACGACGGGCGCGGCGATGGGCCCGAGGATCGTGTACTTCCCGTCGGTGCGCTCGAGAAGTCTCCGGTCGATGCCTGCGAGGTTCCGGATGACCCATGACCCGGGCTTCGTCGCAGCGAACGCGATCGCAGGCTTACGAATGATGCTGTTCTCGCTGCCCCAGCGAACGTCGGGAAACGGTGATTCGGCCATGACAGATCCGACTACGGCAGGTCACCTTCTGTCAACTACTCACCCGCTACTCTGGCTGGCATGGCCGAGCGAGCATCGAGCATCTACATCGCCTCTCCGGAGGGCGACACCGGTAAATCGACCATCGCGCTGGGCGTGCTGCAGATGTTGTGCGCGTCGGCGGCCCGCGTCGGCGTCTTCCGCCCTATCGCGCGTTCGACGGACGAGCCCGACTACATTCTCGAACTGCTCGTCGATCACACGACGGCGGATCTCTCGTACGAGCAGTCTCTCGGCGTCACGTACGAGGAAGTACATGCCGATCCCGACGCGGCCCTCGGCGAGATCGTCTCGCGCTTCCACGACGTCGCCGCGCAGTGCGACGCGGTCGTGATCGTCGGCAGCGACTACACCGACGTCGGCAGCCCGAGCGAACTGAGCTTCAATGCTCGTATCGCCGCGAATCTCGGTGCGCCCGTGCTGTTGTCGCTGCGCGGATCGGAGAGGTCGCCGGACGAGATCGTGCAGCTGGCGCAGCTGAGCCAGTCCGAGCTTCGCTCCAATCACGCGCATCTGGTCGCCATCGTCGCGAACCGCTGCGACCCCGACCGCCTCGACGACGTCACCGCCGCACTCGAACCGCTCGGCGTGCCTGCGTGGAGTCTGCCGGAGATTCCCTTGCTCGTCGCACCGACCATGGCCGAACTTCTCGACGCCGTCGACGGCACGCTCTACAGCGGCGACTCCGAATTGATGCAGCGTGAGGCACTCCGCGTCATGGTCGGCGGTATGACGGCGGAGCACATCCTCGAACGACTCACCGAAGGCGTCGTCGTCATCGCGCCCGGCGACCGATCGGACGTGCTGCTCGCGCTCGTCAATGCGCATGAGGCGGAGGGCTTTCCGTCCCTCGCCGGGATCATCATGAACGGAGGAATCGAACCGCACCCGGCCATCGCGCGACTCGTCGCAGGCCTCGGGCCGCGTCTTCCGATCCTGACCACGGACCTCGGCACGTTCGACACCGCGTCGGCAGCCGCAAAAGCACGTGGACGCGTCGCCGTCGGCTCCCAGCGCAAGGTGGACACCGCCCTCAGTCTGATGGAACAGCGCGTCGACGCGCAGGCACTGCTCGACAGCCTCGAACTCAGCATCCCGTCGATCATGACGCCGCAGATGTTCGAGTACCAGCTCATTCAACGTGCCAGAGCGGACCGCAAACACATCGTGCTCCCGGAGGGCAACGACGACCGAATCCTGCGTGCGGCCGGTCGACTGCTGCAGCGCCAGGTCGCGGAACTGACGATCCTCGGCGAAGAGGGGCCGATCCGCAGGCGCGCAGCCGAACTCGGCGTCTCGCTCGACGGCGTCGCCGTCCTCGACCCGAAAACCTCCGATCACGCCGAGCAGTTCGCCGCCGACTACACCGAGATTCGTAAGCACAAGGGCATGACGATCGAACGTGCTCGCGAGATCATGACCGACATCTCGTACTTCGGAACGATGATGGTGCACAAGGGAATTGCCGACGGCATGGTGTCCGGCGCCGCGCACACGACGGCGCACACCATTCGGCCGTCGTTCGAGATCATCAAGACCGCAGCCGGCGTGAACACCGTGTCCAGCATCTTCCTGATGTGCCTGTCCGATCGTGTTCTGGCATACGGCGATTGCGCGATCGTCCCGGATCCGACGGCGGAGCAGCTGGCCGACATCGCGATCTCGTCGGCGCAGACGTCGGCGCAGTTCGGCATCGACCCGCGCGTCGCGATGCTGTCGTACTCGACCGGTGACTCCGGATCGGGCGCCGACGTGGACAAGGTGCGCGAGGCGACGAAGCTCGTCCGCGAACGCAGCCCGGAACTGTTGGTGGAAGGGCCCATCCAGTACGACGCGGCCATCGAGCCGTCGGTCGCGAAGTCCAAGCTCCCCGACTCCGAGGTGGCCGGACGCGCAACGGTGTTCATCTTCCCGGACCTCAACACCGGCAACAACACGTACAAGGCGGTACAGCGTAGCGCGGGAGCCGTCGCCGTCGGGCCGGTGCTGCAGGGTCTGGCGAAACCCGTCAACGACCTCTCGCGCGGCGCACTCGTCGAGGACATCGTCAACACCGTCGCCATCACCGCCATCCAAGCTCAGGGGTCGAAAGAAGCATGACCGTTCTCGTCGTCAACTCCGGCTCCTCGTCCATCAAGTTCCAGCTCGTCGAACCCGGTTCTCCTGATCTGGCTCATTCCGCCGGCTCCACTCGCGACGGAACCGCCGTCGCAACCGGTCTCGTCGAGCAGATCGGTGAGACCGAGGGCCGCGTCGTACTCGATCTTTCCGGGGACGAGTCCGAGAAGCGCCTCGAGATTCCGGATCACGCCAAGGGTCTGCAGATCGCCTTCGACATGCTGGCCGACGCGGGCGTCGACCTCCATGACAGCGTCACTGCCGTCGGGCATCGCGTCGTACACGGCGGCGAAGTGTTCTACCGGCCGACGGTCGTCGACGACGCGGTCCTGAAGCAGATCGACGAGCTGAGCAGCCTGGCGCCGCTACACAATCCGCCGAACGTGCTCGGCATCGAGGTCGCCAGGCGTCAGTTGCCCGACGTACCGCACGTCGCAGTGTTCGACACGGCGTTCTTCCACGGGCTGCCCGCGGCCGCGTCGACGTACGCGATCGATCGAGACACCGCTCGCCAGTATGGAATTCGGCGCTACGGCTTCCACGGAACGTCGCACGAATACGTGTCGCAGCAGGTCGAGAAGTTTCTCGGCAGGGAGGGGCTCGACCAGATCGTCCTGCACCTCGGCAACGGGGCGTCCGCGTCGGCGATCAGGGCAGGGGAGCCGATCGACACGTCGATGGGGCTGACGCCGCTCGAAGGGCTCGTCATGGGGACACGCAGCGGCGACATCGATCCCGGAATCGTAATGCACCTGCGCCGCAGTGCCGACATGGACGTCGACGCCATCGACGAATTGCTGAACCGCAGGTCAGGGCTCAAGGGGATGTCCGGCATCAACGATTTCCGTGCACTGCAACAGCGTATCGACGACGGGGACGGCGACGCGGCTCTGGCCTACGACGTCTACATCCATCGGTTACGCAAGTACATCGGCGCCTACATGGTCGACCTCGGGCACCTCGACGTCATCACCTTCACCGCAGGCGTGGGCGAGAACGCGTCGCAGGTCCGAGCGGATGCGCTCGCGAATCTCCAGGGCTTCGGTATCGAGATCGATCCGGAACGAAATGCGCAGCGCGGCAAAGTCGCTCGGGTGATCTCCACGGACGGATCAGCGGTGACGGTGTTGGTCGTGCCGACCAACGAGGAACTCGCCATCGCTCGCGCGACAGATGCCCTGGTCAGCAGCCGCTGACGCGACCCGTGCGTGCGAATGTACAGCCGGCTGTACATTCCCACGCACATGGTCGTTCCGCAGGCTCAGGGTCAGAACCGCGACCGAGGCCGGATCGCGTTCGCGAGGTCGACCAGCGTGAACCGATGAGCGCGGTCGGTCGCGTTGCGCGCCAAAGCTCGTAGGCCTTTCTCGGTGCCCTTCGCGAGCCCGGTGTCGGTGAAGTGCACCCCGAGGATGGGCTCGCGTTCGGCCTCGGATGCGTGACCGGACCGAATCCAGTCCATCGCCATCGCCAGGACGAGGGTCCGCATCTGCAGCGCGCGGGCCTCGCTGCGGGGAAGTACCCCGACGCGGCGCGCAGCCTCGCGAAAGTCCTCCTCCTGCAGGTCTTTCGACGGCCGGTCCATCAGCAAGGTCAAGATGGACGTCATCCTGGCCACCGAGTAGTGCCGCGAACTGATCGGCACCTGGTCCAGGGTGGCCACCGCGGCGTCCGTCTCGCCCCGGTAGGCGAGCTGGCGGGCCAGACCGAACGCACAGCTGACGACCGCCCGGCTGGTCCGCCAGACGACGCGGTAGTACGACTCCGCCCGGTCGCGCCACATGTCGCGTTCGTCGGCCCCCAGGTTCGGATTGCTCTCGACGATGAGTTCGGCACTCGCGGCCAAAGCGATCTTCGGCGCGAGTTCGCCCGGCATGGCGTCGAGCACCTTCTCGAAATGTCGGTGTGCGGAGACGAGTTCGCCCCGAAGCAGAGCGAGCAGTCCTGAGTACCACTGCACTCGCCAGGGGTCCTCGTCGCCGGTCTTGACCTGTGACAGCACCGAATTCGCGGTCGCCACGTCGCCGAGGTCGATGTGCGCCTTCACCTCGGCCAGAGTGATCTCGAGACCACCGGTGGAGCCGTCGGCGAAGCGTTCGATGCCGTTACGACGAGCGTGCGCCAGCGAGTCGAGAGTCTGCTGCGGCTCGCTGTGCACGGCGGCGGCCAACAGCGGTGCACTGGGATCGGTCGGGTCGACGAGCGGAACGGGCAACGCCGACACGACTTCTCGCGCACCGAGCTTGTCACCGCGAAGTTTGCCGTCGACGTACGTATCGGTCCGACCGACGGATTCCTCGGTGCCGAACACCGTGCGCGGAGGACTGAACGCGGTGGACAGGCCGGGTCGCTCGGTTCCGGTCTGCTGCGCGAGGATTTCTCGCAGAACACCGGTTGCTTGGCTGGCCAGCACATCGGCCGTCGCGAAGCGCCTCGTCGGATCCGGATTGGTGGCGCGCATCAACAATCGATGGAACGACGGATACGTGCGCAGCAGTTCGTGATCGTCGGGTGACGGAATGCCGGGGTCGTAACGCCCACCGGTCGACGGCATCTCGAGTGTCAGTACGGCGAGAGTTCTTCCCACCGTGTAGATGTCGGATGCGATCGTCGGCCCGGTCTTGACGATCTCCGGAGCCTGGTAGCCGGCGGTGCCGTACAGGTATCCGTAGTCCTCGATACCCGCGACGGCGCCGAGATCGATCAGCTTGATCTGATCGTCGGTCACCATGATGTTCTCGGGTTTGAGGTCGTTGTAGACCAGACCGATCGAATGCAGGTACGACAACGCGGGCAGCACTTCCAGGACGTACGCGATGGCCTGCTCGACCGGCATACGCTCGTGATCGTCGCGTGCGGACAATATGTCGCGCAGCGATCGTCCGCCGACGTACTCCATGACGATGAAGCCGACCTTGGTTCCGTCGCCGCGGGGCTGTTCGACGAAGTTGTAGATCTTCACGACGCCCGGATGCGCCACTTCGGCGAGGAACTGTCGCTCGGCGACCGCGACGGCATGCGCCTCGTCGTCGCCGAAGTGCAGCAAACCTTTCAGGACGACCCAGCGGTCGCTGACGTTGCGGTCGATCGCGAGATAGATCCAGCCCAGGCCACCGTGCGCAATGCAACCCTGCACCTCGTACTGGCCGACGACCAGATCGCCTGGCTCGAGCAGCGGTGAGAAGTCGTAGTGCGCACCGCAATGCGGGCACGTACCCGATTCCTGATCGGGATCACCTGCCGAGCTGCGGCCGACCGGTGAGTTGCACTTCCAGCAGAAACGCTTCTTCTGTGGAACCGTCGGGTCCTTCATGACCGCGGTGGCGGGATCGACCGGATCGACGCGAGGGACGTCGACCAGTCCGGCGCCGAGGCGTCGCCGAATTCCGTTGGTGCGTCCCGACCGCGTACGCCCCGACGTGCGTGACGAGCGCGACGACCGAGCCATGACCGCGGCCTGAGTCCGTTCCGCGGCCTGCGTTCTCTCGGCCGCCTGGGTGCGTTCCGAAGCCTGCGTTCGTTCGGCAGCCTGCGTTCGTTCGGACGCGGCGGTCATCGCCGCTGGGGCTGTTGCCGGCCCGGTGGGGGTTTCCGGATCGCGTGCGTTCATGTGCCCTGCTCAGTCCACGTACGACGGGGACGGCGGACCGGGTGAGGCACCCATGACCGTGAGCCAGCGCGAATACAGACGGTTCCAGGTGCCGTCGGCGCGAATACGTTCGAGCGTGCCGTTGACGAACCGGACCAAGTCGTCGCTCTCCTTCTTGATGCCGACGCCGTACGCCTCCGGGCTCAGGCTGGTACCGACGAGTTCGAGATAGGGGTCCTGCGCGGCGAGACCCGCGAGGATCGTGTCGTCGGTGCTGATGGCGTCGACCTGCCGTTGTTGCAGAACGACAAGGCAATCCGACCACATCGCTGCCGTCACGATTTGCGCGGTCGGCACGATGCGTTCGAGACGACGCAGCGACGTCGTGCCGTCCACCGCGCACACCCGCTTGTTCGCGAGGTCGGCGACGCCGTTGATTCCCGAGTTCCGCACCGCCAGCACACGATGCTGAGCCTGGAAGTAGACGGTCGAGAACGACACCTGCTCCTTGCGTGCACACGTGATGGTCATCGTCTTGACGACGACGTCGACCGTCGAGTTCTGCAGTGCCTCGATGCGCTCCGCGGACGTCAGGATGCGGAAGTCGATGCGGTCGGGATCGCCGAACAGGTCTCGCGCGATCTCGCGGGCGATGTCGACGTCGAAGCCGACGAGTTTGCCGTCCATCGGCTCGAGGAAGGAGAAGAGGTTGCTGCCCGTGTCGAGGCCGACGATGAGACGCCCGCGCTCGCGAATGGCGTCGACCGTCGGGGCGGGGGGAGCAGGCACAGTGCCCGCCGGTGTCGGGCGAAGGCTCGCAGTCGGTCTGGAGCACTGCACGTCCTGGGGACCCGGGTCCTGCGTGGCGGATGCGGGCCCTGCGCCGTCGGGAAACGGTGTGCCGGAGTATTCGACGTCCGGTACCTCCGGGATGGGCGGCTCCGTCGTGCATCCGGCCGTGAGCACCGCGATCATGAGCAGAACGGCCACTGCGACAGAGGATTTCACAGGTACTCCCGCAGTCTCGGTGCGATGCCGGCGGCGACGGCAGCGGCAGCGACGATCGTCAGCGCCACCGCGCCGGACGCCATGCCCGCCAGTGCCGACTTCGCGCGAATGACGTTGCCACGTAACTCGATTCGAGCCTGTTCGATGCCGTCGACCAGTTTGCTGTCGAGTGCACGGAACTGGGTCGACGAATCCTGGACTCCGCTCCCCGTCGTGATGAGGACAGCGGTCGCGAAGTCGCCGGTGCCGAGAGCGTCGGCGATTCGGGCGTGCGAGGCCTTCCATGCGGTCAGCGTGGCGGAGATGTCCGGATCGTCGGCGAACAAAGTCGTCAATTTGTCTGTGTTGGTGGTGAATTCGGCGTCGTAGCCCCGGCTGCTCCCGCGGCGCACCAGGTCGAGGGTCTCGTCGGCACGTGCCTGCTGGGCGAGGATGAAACCGGAGGTCAGACTCTGCAACGGCGCGACGCCGCGATCGAGAGCACGGTCCGTGGCCGTCGACGAGACGATTCCGCCGACCAGCATCCATCCCAGCAGAACGGTCATCGTCGCCGTCGCCCCGAGGAAGCCCCAGTTGAACGTTCGGTTGGTGCGCCCCGCCAGAAAGATCTGGGCGAGCACGAGAAGGACGAGGCAGAGAACGACCAACGCGATCGCGAACAACGGCGGACGGATGAATCGCTCCTGGTCGGTCGCAACGCGGGCGGATTGCTCGGTGTACAGGCGCTCGGCGCGCGGAAGCAGAACCGTCTGCATCTGATTCGAGGCTTCACCGAGGTACGCGGCACCGACGGGATTGCCGACGCGGTTGTTCGTCCTGGCCGTCTCGACGAGTCCGGTGTACACGGGCAGACCCGCGGCGATCTCCATCAGCACCGTGCGCGCGTCGTCGTCGGAGTCGCCGAGACCGTTGGATGCCCGAATCAGCTCGGCCCCCGCGTCGCCGATCGCTCGTGTGTAGCGGTCGCGGGTCTCCTGCGGTTCGAGACCTCCTGCGAGAAAGGCGGTCGACGCGGCCGCATCGGCGACCGACAAAGCGCCGTACAGGTTCTGGGCCGAATTGGCGAGAGGCTCGGTGCGGACGAGCAAAGTGTCGAGAGTGCGCGCGCGATCGGAGACGGCGACCGACGTGACGAGACCGGTGGCGACGAAAGCCACGATCAGCACGACCCCGAACGCGATCATGCGCACGGGCGTCGAACGCACCAGCCGCTGCAGGTCCCGCCGCGGATCGCTGCTCGCGGCCGAGGCTGCAGTCGTGGGAGGTACGGCAGCAGAGGGTGTAGTGCCGACCACAGTCACAGAGTCGAGCATATAAGCAGCAGTGAGCGCGCGTACTCGGACCGTGAACACACTGCATGTCGGTTCACCTAAGGTGTGTCGTATGCGCGGCGACGGCGACGGGTGGGTTGTAGGCGAGAACGGCACGCGGCACTGGGGCAGGCACGGCGCCGCGGGTTTGTTGTTGCGCGCTCCTGCTGCCGACGGGACGCCGACCGTGCTGCTGCAACACCGCGCGCTGTGGTCGCACCAGGGCGGAACATGGGCGTTGCCGGGCGGAGCACGCGACAGTCACGAGACGACCGTGCACGCCGCGGTTCGCGAAGCGGAGGAAGAAGCGGCGATCGCAGCCGACTTCGTGCACGTGCGCGGTGAGAAGGTCACCGCACGCGCCGACAGTGGATGGACGTACACCACCGTCGTCGCAGATTCCCCGGGTCAGCTCGAGACGACGCCGAACGGTGAAAGTACCGAACTGCGTTGGGTTCCCGAGGACATGGTCGATCAGCTGCCGCTGCACCCCGGCTTCGAGATCGCTTGGCCGACGCTCCGTACGACGCCGCTCCGCATCCTGCTCGACACGGCCAACGTACTCGGCTCGCGCCCGAACGGCTGGTGGCGCGACCGCAGCGGCGCCACCGGCGAGCTGCTGACGTCGCTCGCCGACGCCGTGCCGAGGACCGTCGAACTACCGGACGGCGACTTCGGGTGGCTGACGCACATCGACGCCGTCCTCGAAGGCGAGGCGCGTAACGCGGCGTTCGACGACGCCCGCGTCCCCGTCATTCATGCGCCGGGTAGCGGCGACGACGAACTCGCCCGCCGGGCCGAGACGGCCGACAGCCTGACCGCGCTCGTCACCGCCGACCGAGGTCTTCGGCAACGCGTGCCCACAACGGTGCACGTGCTGGCCCCGTCGACGGTGCTGGCGTGGTTGGGATCAGCGTCGTAGCTTCGACGCCAGTTCTCGCGCCGCGGCCTGGGGATCCCGTGCCTGAGTGATGGCCCGAACGACGACGATCCGCTCGCAGCCCGCCTCGAGGACCTCGTCGACGTTGGTCGCGTCGACCCCGCCGATCGCGAACCACGGACGCGCCGGAGCCGATTCGGCGGTACTGCGCACGAGTTCGAGGCCTGCCGCGGAACGGTTGGGCTTCGTCGGCGTCGCCCACACGGGGCCCGTCGCGAAGTAGTCGACGCCGTCCTCGATCGCGGCGAGGGAAGCCTGGTTGCGATTCTGCGTCGACCGGCCGATGACGACGTCGGGACCGAGGATCTCGCGCGCGTAGTGCACCGGCAGGTCGCCCTGGCCGAGATGCAGGACATCGGCGCCCGACGCCAACGCGAGGTCGGCGCGGTCGTTCACGGCCAGAAGCGCCCCGTGACGCTTGGTGGCGGCGGACAGGATCGCCAACGCGGCGAGTTCGTCCTTCGCTTCGAGCGGACCGAACTCGCGCTCGCCCGCCGAGTTCTTGTCGCGGAGCTGAATGATGTCGACGCCACCCGACAAGGCCGCTTCCGCGAACTGGGCAAGATCGCCCTTCTCGCGCCTGGCGTCGGTGCACAGGTAGAGGCGAGCCGATGCCAAACGCTCGCGCGCCGTCTGGTTCTGGGGACTCTCGTAGGGATGCACTCTGCAAACGGTAGTCTGTCGGGAGTACGTAGATACACGGGAGTCCTGGGGTTCGCAGGGCTGAGAGTGGACACGCCGGTCCTTACCGTCAATACCTGAACCGGATCATGCCGGCGCAGGGAGTGAGGTGGAACAGAATGTCCAAGTCCCTGGCCGTCGTCGGCGGCGGTGTCATCGGCCTGGCCGTGGCAGTCCGCGCGGCACGCGACGGCTGGTCGGTGCGCCTGTACGACCCGGCCGTCGGAACCGGAGCGTCCTGGGTCGCGGGCGGCATGCTCGCGCCGCTGTCCGAAGGGTGGCCAGGCGAACACGACCTGCTCGAGCTCGGGGCTCACTCGCTGGCGCGGTGGCCGGAGTTCGCGCGTTCACTCCCGGGCGACGTCTTCTCGTCGACGGGATCGCTGACGGTCGCGCTCGACGCTGCCGATGCCGCGGACCTGCGGACCATCGCCGAATTCGTCGGGGAGCAGGGGCATCGGCTCGACGTGTTGAGCCGCGCCCAGGTGCGCGAGCTGGAGCCGTCGCTGGCGCAGAACATCCGCCTCGGGCTGCTCGCGCCCACCGAATTCGCCGTCGACAACCGGTTGCTCGTCGCGGCGCTGCAGAAGGCTGCGACAGGAGTCGAGTTCGTCGCCGAAGCCGTCACCGACATGGACGCGCTGGACGCCGATCAGATCGTCGTCGCGGCGGGAGATCGGACGGCATCGCTGCTTCCCGACGTGCCCGTCCGTGCGGTGAAAGGCGAGATCCTGCGCTTGCGTCGCAGGTCGAGTGCCGTCGAAGCTCCGAGCAGGACCATCCGCGGCAGCGTCCACGGACGGCCGATCTACCTCGTCCCGCGCGGCGACGGCCTGGTCGTCGGCGCCACCCAGTACGAATCCGGACGCGACACGCAGGTCACCGTCGCGGGCGTACGCGACCTCATCGCCGACGCCGAACGCCTCATGCCCAGCATCGGCGAATACGAACTGTACGAAGCCGCAGCCGGGCTACGACCGATGAGTCCCGACGGTCTTCCCGTCATCGGCCGGATCTCCGAGCGCGTCATCGTCGCATCGGGTCACGGCCGCAACGGAATTCTGCTGACCCCCATCACCGCAGACGCCGTCGCCGCACTACTCGCCGGCGACGCACTCCCCCAAGCGAAGGCTGCAGATCCAGCCCGATTCGAGATAGGTAGGAAACAATGATCACCGTCAACGGGCAGGACCACGAGCTGACCGAGCAGCTGACCATGACACAGTTGTTGACGCGACTGTCCATGCCGGAGAAGGGCATCGCCGTCGCGGTCGACGGCGTCGTGCTGCCGAAGAGCCGATGGGACGCCACGACCGTCGAAAAGGGTTGCAACATCGAGGTTCTGACGGCGGTGCAGGGTGGCTGAGTCACTGAAGATTGCCGACAGGGCGTTCGATTCCCGCCTCATCATGGGCACGGGTGGGGCCGCGAATCTGACGGTGCTGGAGGAGGCCCTCGTCGCCTCCGGGACCGAACTGACCACTGTCGCGATGCGACGCGTCGACGTCGCCGGAGGCACCGGTGTGCTGGATCTGTTGCGCAAGCTCGACATCGCGCCGCTGCCCAACACGGCCGGATGCCGCGGTGCGGCGGAGGCGGTGCTGACGGCGCAGCTCGGCCGGGAAGCGCTCGACACCGACTGGGTGAAGCTCGAAGTCATCGCCGACGAGCGCACCCTGCTGCCCGACGCGATCGAATTGGTCAAGGCTGCAGAACAACTGGTCGACGACGGATTCAACGTGCTCCCGTACACGACCGACGATCCGGTGCTGGCGCGCAGGCTGGAGGACGTCGGATGCGTCGCCGTCATGCCGCTGGGTGCGCCGATCGGAACCGGCCTCGGCATCTCGAACCCGCACAACATCGAGATGATCGTCGACGCGGCAGGGGTCCCGGTCATTCTCGACGCGGGCATCGGTACCGCGAGCGACGCGGCGCTGGCGATGGAATTGGGTTGCGACGCAGTCCTCCTCGCGACGGCGGTCACACGCGCGAAGGATCCGGCGCTCATGGCGTCGGCGATGAAGCACGCGGTCGCAGCGGGATTTCAGGCCCGTCGGGCCGGGCGGATCCCCAAGCGGTTCTGGGCGCAGGCGAGTTCGCCGATGTGAGTCCTACGTGCGTGC
>NZ_JAAFYV010000061.1:0-11676 GCF_011770055.1 Rhodococcus sp. B10
GCCAGACCCCGAGCCCCACCCCGGAGCGTGCACTGTGACAACACATACCGTTCGACCCGACAGCATTCTCGACGCGCTCGCCATCGAACTTCCGTCCTGGGCCTTCGGGAACTCCGGAACTCGCTTCAAGGTGTTCGGTACACCCGGCACGCCAAGGACGATCCAGGAGAAGATCGCCGACGCGGCGACCGTGCATCGTCTGACGGGACTGGCTCCCGCTGTGGCCCTGCACATTCCATGGGACACGGTCGACAGCTACACCGAATTGAAGTCGTACGCTGCCGATCTGGGAGTGCGTCTGGGAACTGTCAACTCGAATACGTTCCAGGACGACGAGTACAAGTTCGGCAGCCTGACCCACACCGACAAGACGGTGCGGCAGAGAGCGATCGACCACCACCTGCGGTGCCTCGAGATCATGACCGAGATCGGTTCGCAGGATCTGAAGGTGTGGCTGGCCGACGGCACGAACTACCCCGGCCAAGGGGACATCCGCGGTCGCCAGGACAGGCTGGCCGAATCGCTCGCCGCGATCTATCAGCACGTCGGCGAAGGCCAACGACTGGTGCTCGAGTACAAGTTCTTCGAGCCCGCGTTCTACGTCACCGACGTTCCGGACTGGGGCACCTCGTACGCGCACACGGTTGCTCTCGGCGATCGCGCCGCGGTGTGCCTCGACACCGGGCATCACGCACCGGGGACCAACATCGAGTTCATCGTCGCGCAGCTGCTGCGCCTCGGAAAGCTCGGATCGTTCGACTTCAATTCCCGTTTCTACGCGGACGACGACCTCATCGTCGGTGCAGCGGATCCGTTCCAGCTCTTCCGAATTCTGTTCGAGGTGATCCGTGGGGGCGGTCTTGCACCCGACTCCGACCTGGCGTTGATGCTCGATCAGTGCCACAACGTCGAGGCGAAGATTCCCGGTCAGATCCGATCGGTTCTGAACGTGCAGGAAATGACGTTGCGTGCGGCGCTCGTCGACACCGCAGCATTGACGGCCGCGCAGGAAACGGGAGACGTGCTGGCTGCCAACGGGATCTTCATGGACGCGTTCTACACCGACGTTCGCCCGCAGCTGGCGTCGTGGCGTGAGGGCCGCGGGCTGCCGGCCGATCCGATGCGTGCCTACGCCGAATCGGGCTACCAGGAGAAGATCGAGGCCGAACGCGTCGGCGGAACCCAGACGTCCTGGGGTGCGTGAACCATGACAACAGAGCAGGAAGTGACGATGAACCCGACCGTTCGAGACCTTCTGTCCAGATCGAACCGTCTCGGCTCCGATCCGAGCAACACCAACTACGCAGGTGGCAACACCTCCGCCAAGGGCACCGACATCGATCCGGTCACGGGTGCCGACGTGGAATTGATGTGGGTCAAGGGATCCGGAGGCGATCTCGGCACGTTGACAGAGGCCGGGCTGGCCGTGCTCAGACTCGACCGGCTCCGTTCGCTCGTCGACGTCTATCCCGGCGTGGACCGCGAGGACGAGATGGTCGCGGCGTTCGACTACACCCTGCACGGCCGCGGGGGTGCTGCGCCGTCGATCGACACGGCGATGCACGGACTCGTCGACGCACCTCACGTCGACCACCTGCATCCCGATTCGGGTATCGCGATCGCGACCGCTGCCGACGGCGAGGAGCTGACCCGGAAGATCTACGGCGACACCGTCGTCTGGGTTCCGTGGCGACGTCCGGGTTTCCAGCTCGGACTGGACATCTCGGCGATCAAGGCGGCCAACCCGCAGGCCATCGGCTGTATTCTCGGCGGCCACGGCATCACCGCATGGGGTGAGACGTCCGACGATGCGGAAGCGAACTCGCTCCACATCATCCGCACGGCCGAGGCGTATCTGGCCGAGCACGGCACGGCCGAGCCGTTCGGCGCACCACTCGACGGCTATGCCGCGCTCCCGGAGGCCGAGCGCCGCGCGAAGGCAGCGGCACTGGCCCCGCACATTCGCGGCCTTGCGTCGACCGACGAACCGAAGGTCGGGCACTACACGGATTCGCAGGTCGTACTGGACTTCCTGACCGCGAGCGAACACCCGCGCCTTGCCGCCCTCGGCACGAGCTGCCCCGACCACTTCCTGCGCACCAAGGTCAAGCCTCTCGTTCTCGACCTGCCGGCGGATGCACCCGTCGAACAGTGCGTGCAGCGCCTGCAGACGCTGCACGAGGCCTACCGCAAGGACTACCAGGCCTACTACGAGCGCTTCGCGACCGAGGACTCTCCGGCGATGCGCGGCGCCGATCCCGCCATCGTCCTGATCCCCGGTGTCGGCATGTTCAGCTACGGCGCCAACAAGCAGACCGCACGCGTCGCGGGCGAGTTCTACGTCAACGCCGTCAACGTCATGCGCGGCGCGGAATCGGTGTCGACGTACAGTCCCATCGACGAATCCGAGAAGTTCCGCATCGAGTACTGGGCGCTGGAGGAGGCCAAGCTCGCACGGATGCCGAAACCCAAGCCATTGGCGACGCGCATCGCGCTGGTCACGGGGGCCGCGTCGGGAATCGGGAAGGCCATTGCGCGCCGGCTCGCGGCGGAAGGCGCGTGCGTCGTCATCGCGGACCTGGACGAGCAGAAGGCGGCCGACGTCGCGGCCGAGATCGGCAGCACCGACGTCGCGATCGGTGTGCGCGCCGACGTCACCGACGAAGCTGCGGTGCAGGCGGCTGTCGACGCGACGGTGTTGGCATTCGGTGGCATCGACCTCGTCGTGAACAACGCCGGCCTGTCGCTGTCGAAGCCGCTGCTGGAGACGACCGTCGCGGATTGGGACCTGCAGCACGACGTCATGGCACGGGGATCGTTCCTGGTGTCCCGCGCGGCTGCGTCGGCGCTGATCGCGCAGAAGATGGGCGGTGACATTCTGTACATCTCGTCCAAGAACTCGGTGTTCGCCGGCCCGAACAACATCGCGTACTCGGCGACCAAGGCCGACCAGGCGCACCAAGTTCGTTTGCTCGCAGCGGAACTCGGTGAGCACGGCGTCAAGGTCAACGGCATCAACCCCGACGGTGTCGTGCAGGGATCGGGCATCTTCGCGGCCGGCTGGGGCGCCTCGCGCGCCGCGGTCTACGGTGTCGAGGAGAAGGACCTGGGCAAGTTCTACGCGCAGCGCACGCTGTTGAAGCGTGAGGTGCTGCCGGAGAACATCGCGGGTGCTGCGTTCGCACTGTGCACGTCGGACTTCTCGCACACGACGGGCCTGCACGTGCCCGTCGATGCAGGAGTCGCGGCGGCATTCCTGCGATGAGCCTGTCGACGGTCGCGGCAGTCGACCTCGGCGCGACGAGCGGTCGCGTCGTGGTCGGCGTGGTCGGCACCGACGCCGCAGGACGGGATGTGCTGGATCTCGACGTCGTGGCGCGTTTCCCCAACGAACCCCTGCGGTTGTGGAACGGAACCAGGACTGCACTGCACACGGACGTGCCAGGCTTGTTCGGGCACATCCGAAAGGGGCTGGCCGACGTCGTGCGGCAGTCGGAGAACCTGGTGAGTATCGGCGTCGATTCCTGGGCCGTCGACTACGGTCTGCTGCGCGGTGGGCGACTGCTCGGCCTGCCGCATCACTACCGTGACGAACGGTCCGAGCGCGGCGTCCAACTGGTCGAATCCGTCGTCGGCCGTGAAGAATTGTTCTCTCGCAACGGTTTACAGTTCTTGCCGTTCAACACGGTGTATCAGCTTGCGGTCGAGAAGGAAGACGGACTGCTGGGCGTCGCAGATCGGGCTCTGCTGGTGCCGGACCTCGTCTCGTACTGGTTGACCGGACGCGAGGTCACCGAACGGACCAATGCATCCACGACGGGCCTGTTCGGAACCGACGGGGTGCCCGATGTCGATCTGATGGCACGGCTCGGACTCGACCCGTCGCTGTTCGCGGACGTGGTCGACCCTGGGACCGTGTTGGGTCCGGTACTGCCCGGCGTGCTCGACGTGGACACGAGTGCTGTCGTCACCACGGTCGGTTCGCACGACACGGCGTCGGCGGTTGCGGCAGTTCCGATGGATCCTTCGTCGTCGGTGTACATATCCTGTGGCACGTGGGGACTCGTCGGAGCGGAAACCGCGGCCCCGGTGCTCGGTTCAGCCGTGCGCGAGGCGGGATTCACCAACGAGGCCGGGGTCGACGGCCGAAACAGACTGTTGCACAACGTCATGGGACTGTGGCTGCTGTCGGAGACCGTGCGAGAGTGGAGCCGGTCCGACGGAGCGCCGGTCGATCTGCCGACGATGCTCGCTGCCGCGGCCCAATGCCCATCGCCTGCGCACGTCTTCGACGCCGACGACCCGGTGTTCCTGTCCCGCGGCGACATGCCGCGGCGGATCCGCTCCTGGTATCTGGAGCGAGACCTCGACGCGCCGTCGTCGCGAGTGGAGATGGTTCGCGCCGTCGTCGAGTCGTTGGCCGCGGCATTCGCCCGTGCGGTGCACGACGCGGCGTCGCTCGCAGGCTTCTCGGCCCGGCAGATTCACGTCGTCGGCGGCGGAGCCCAGAATTCGCTGCTGTGCAAGATTCTGGCGGATCGGTCGGGTATCCCGGTCCTTGCTGGACCGGCGGAAGCAACGGCGTTGGGTAACGTCCTGGTACAGGCACGTGCCCACGGTTCGATTCACGGTGAACTCGACCGGCTGCGTCGTATCGTTGCAACCACGTTCCCGCCGACGCAGTACACACCAGCGGTCTCCCGCACCTGTTCGCAGCGGGCGAGAACGGCATGAACAACGAGAAAGGATCAGCAATGGTCAAGAGGCAGGTCCCGAAGGTGCGCGATCTCGCGCCCCTCATGCAGTTCAAGAAGCCGCAGCTGAACGCGAAGAAGCGCCGTCTCGACGCGGCCCTGACGATCGAGGATCTTCGAAAGATCGCCAAGCGTCGCACTCCGACGGCCGCCTTCGACTACACCGACGGATCGGCCGAAGCCGAGTTGTCGATCACGCGTGCGCGACAGGCGTTCCAGGACATCGAATTTCGCCCGTCGATCCTGCGCGATGTGTCGAAGGTATCGACCGGGTGGGACGTGCTCGGTGCACCGGTCGCGCAGCCATTCGGCATCGCGCCGACCGGGTTCACACGCATGATGCAGACCGAGGGCGAGATCGCCGGGGCGCGCGCTGCGGCCCGTGCGGGAATTCCGTTCTCGTTGTCGACGATGGGAACGCACTCCATCGAGGATGTGCGCGACGCGAATCCGCACGGCCGCAATTGGTTTCAGCTGTACATGTGGAAGGACCGCGAGCGCTCGATGGCTCTCGTCGAGCGGGCGGCGAAGGCGAATTTCGACACCCTGCTCGTCACCGTCGATGTCCCGGTGGCGGGTGCACGGCTGCGCGACAAGCGCAACGGTATGACCATTCCGCCTGCGCTGACGCCCGGGACGGTGATGAATGCGCTCCCTCGGCCGCAGTGGTGGATCGACTTCCTCACGACCGAGCCGCTGTCGTTCGCGTCGATCGACCGCTGGTCCGGCACCGTCGCCGAACTGCTCGACACGATGTTCGATCCGACGGTCACCTTCGAGGACCTCGCCTGGATCAAGACGCAGTGGCCAGGAAAGCTGGTGGTCAAGGGAATTCAGACGCTGGACGACGCGAAAGCCGTCACGGACCTCGGAGCGGACGGCCTCATCCTGTCCAATCACGGTGGGCGACAGCTCGATCGCGCCCCCATCCCGTTCCATCTGCTGCCCGATGTCGCACGAGAGGTGGGTTCGGACACCGAGGTGATGCTCGACACAGGCATCATGTCGGGCGCCGACATCGTCGCGTCCATTGCGCTCGGCGCCCGATTCACGCTGGTCGGGCGTGCGTACCTGTACGGGCTGATGGCGGGCGGTGAGGCAGGCGTGAACCGCGCGATCGACATTCTGTCCGAACAGGTCGAGCGCACGATGCGGCTGCTCGGCGTCACGTCGCTCGAAGAACTCGAACCGGGCCACGTGACGCAGCTCGAGCGTCTGGTGCCGCGGCCCCGTTCCTGATACCGCGTTCGCCGACATACGCGGAGCTGGAAGACTGCTGTCGTGGCAAAGAGCATGAAGCAGGTGGCCGCCGCGGCCGGTGTGTCCGTCGGCACGGTCTCGAACGTGCTGAACGCGCCGGACAAGGTGGCGCCTGCCACCGTGGATCGGGTCATGGCGGCCATCGACCAGTTGGGCTTCGTACGCAACGACGCCGCCCGGCAACTGCGCGCGGGACGGTCGCGATGCATCGGTCTCGTCGTCCTCGACCTGGGAAACCCGTTCTTCACCGACATTGCTCGCGGCGCGGAAGCGAATGCGTTCGAACGCAATCTGATGGTCCTGTCGGCGTCGACCGACGACAAGCCCGACCGTGAGCGGCTGTACCTCGACACATTCGACGAACAGCGGGTTCACGGGATGCTGGTGTCACCGGTCGGCGAGAACCTGTCCCGGCTCGAGCTGTTGCAGTCGCGCGGAACTCCGGTGGTGTTGGTCGACCGGGACGGCACGGGTACGCCGTTCTCGTCGGTCGCGGTGGACGACGTCGCGGGCGGCGCGATGGCAGTGCGTCACCTGTGCGAGCAGGGGCGCAGGCGACTGGCCTACGTCGGCGGACCGTCGAGTCTCAGGCAGGTCGCGGACCGCCTGCGTGGTGCACGCGCCGCCGCACAGGAATTCGACGGAACCGAACTCGAGGTCGTCGATACACCCGACTCGAGCGTCCTCGCGGGCAGGGCCGCCGCGGCCGCCATCGTCGACCGTGCTCCGCAGGACAGGCCCGACGCGATCTTCTGCGCGAACGACCTTCTCGCACTGGGTGTTCTGCAGAGTCTGGTCCTGCTCGGTCGCTCGGTGGTACCGGACGACATCGCCGTCATCGGGTACGACGACATCGATTTCGCGGCGTCGGCTGTCGTCTCGCTGTCGTCCGTTCGTCAGCCGAGCCGCGACATCGGCCATGCCGCAGTCGATTTGCTCGAACGATCGGTAGCAGACCCGTCGGCATCCCCGAGACATGTTCGGTTCGAGCCGACGCTGACCGTGCGTGCGTCGACGACTGCGGCCACGCCTCCCGCCGACACGCGGAAGGCGTAGCCGTCGGACGTCAGGAAATGATGGCGTCGGCCTCGATCTCGACCAGGAGGGCGTCGTCGATCAGTGCATTCACGCCGAGCAGCGTGGTCGCAGGCCGGATCTCTCCGAAGATCTCCCCGTGGACGGCGGCGACGTCCTGCCACTGCGACACGTCGCGCAGGTAGATGCGAGTGCGGATGACGTCCTGCAGGGATGCGCCCGCGTCGACGAGAGCTGCTTCGATGGTCGCGAGGGCAGCGCGAGTCTGGTCGGCGACGGTCTCGCCCGGTGCCGTCGTACCCGAGACCGCGACGCTGTTTCCGATGCGGACGGCGCGGCTGTATCCGATCTTCGGTTCCCACTCGGAGCCGGACGAGATGTTGGTTCTGTTGCTCATGGCTGCAATCTTCCTTCAGCGAGTGGGGGACGCCGGATCCGGGGCGAGAATTCCACCGACGCTGTCGACGGGGGTGCGCGACGCCGACGCCGTCGCCAGTGCGGCACGGAAGGCGCGGACGGCGGGATGACGACCGCGGCCTTCCCGGACAGCGGTGTAGATCGTGCGCTGAGGTCGTCCTGGCAACGTGCTGAGCTCGAGACCGTCGGACTGGTCGGCGGCGATCAAGGCGGGAATGAACGCGGCCGCATGGCCGGTCCGGACGAGGTGTGCATGCATGAGCGGGTCGGGGCTGACGAACGTGACCCTGGGTTCGAACCCGGCTGCCCGGCACACCGAACGCCCCCAGATGCCGGTCGGGGTGTCGGCCGGGTCCATTGCCCACGGCGCATCGGCCAGATCGACGAGACGCCGCCCGGGCGACAACCAGTCCGTGCCGTCGGGCACTGCGAGCATCAGTAGATCTGCAGCGAGATCGGCCCGATCGACGCCCGGCCGGACCTCCTCGGGCAGTCCGGGATACTCCTCGCCGAGGATCAGGTCGTACGCATGCGAGAGCAATCCGTCGTACGCCTGTCCCATGTGATGCTGATCGAACTCGACGGACAACGACGGATGCTCGACGGCCAGGAGATCCAGGACGGCGGGAACGATCGCGAACACGACGGTTTGAAACGACGCGACCCGCAACGTCCCCTGAACTGTCGAGTGCGCCGCAGCCAGATCCGATTCGGCCTCTTCGAGCTGCCGAAGGACCACCTCGGCGTGTGCGGCGAGACCGACTGCGGCGTCGGTCAGCGTGACGCCGCGTCCGACCGGCTCCAGCAGGCGCACGCCCACCTCCTTCTCGAGTAGCGACAACTGCTGAGAGACCGCCGACGGCGTGTACGAGAGTGCGCGTGCGACGCCCGCCAGGGTTCCCCTCCGTTGCAACTCGAGCAGAACGCGCAACCGCGGAACGTACAACATGCAATTCCTTGATAGGTAAGGAACTCTGATTGTTAATGGTAAAAATGATTCGCTGGACTTACCTTAGACGGTCCGCAAAGCTGAATCCATGGCAAGTTTCAGTCGAATGCAGGGCACCGGATCCGCGGTGGCGATGATCGTCGGGTCGTGTGTGTCGTTGCAGTTCGGTGCTGCACTGGCCGTGCAGATATTCCCGCTGGCCGGGTCCTGGGCGGTCACCGCCGCCCGTCTCGCCATCGCAGCTGTGTTGCTCGCGGTGTTCGTTCGTCCCCGGGTCCGGCAATGGTCGCGGGCTCAGTGGAAGGTCGTCTGCGCGCTCGGTGCGTCGTTGGCGGCGATGAACGGGTCGTTCTACGCCGCGATCGAACGGATTCCTCTCGGGGTGGCCGTGTCGATCGAGTTCCTCGGTCCGCTGGTTCTCGCGGCGGTGTTGTCGCGTCGGCGCGTCGACCTGTGCTGGGCAGGTGTCGCCCTGGTGGGAATGGCGATGCTCGGGATCGAATCGGCCGTGCATTCGACGTCGCTCGACCCGATCGGAGTACTGTTCGCGCTCCTCGCGGCCGGATTCTGGTCGTTGTACATTCTTACCAATGCGCGTGTTGCACAAGAGGTTCCAGGAACAGGCGGTCTTGCTGTGGCTCTCGCGGTCGGTGCTGTATGCGTCATGCCTGTCGGGTTGATGCAGGGCATCGAGGCCTTCGCCGATCCGAAGGTGTTGGCGATCGTTGCGCTCGTGGCGCTTTTGTCGTCGGCCATTCCGTATTCACTCGAACTTGCTGCCCTACGGCGCATTCCGCGCAACGTGTTCGGAGTGCTGCTCAGCCTCGAACCGATCTTCGCGACGCTCGCAGGGTGGCTGCTGCTGCATCAGAGTGCGGGTGTTCTGCGCCTGTCGGCTATTGCTCTCGTCATCGTCGCCACCGTGGGAACTGTTGTGACCGCGGAGAAGAAGCAGTCGTCGACGATCGATCCCACCGACGAGCTGCAGCGTCCGAGTCAGCCCTCACCGGTGTAGCGGGCTCACAGTGCGCGGGCGAGGCGGTCGATCGCCTCGACGATCGTGTCCGGTGCGCAGGCCAGGTTCATCCTCGCGAAGCCCCTACCTTCCGTGCCGAAGCTGATGCCGTCGGACAGAGCGAGTTTCGCGTGGTGGAGTGCACGGTCGGCAGGGTCGTCGCCCCAGCCGAGGCCGCGCAGATCCAACCATGCAAGGTAGGTCGCATTCGGCCGTCGTAGCGTGACGTGCGGAAGCTTCTCCGCGAGTTGTTGTTCCAGGACGGTGAAGTTGCGTTCGATCGTCGAGATCGTGGCGGCGAGCCATTCTCGACCGTGTGTGAAGCCTTCGCGCGTAGCCATGAGTCCGAGTAGTCCCGCGCGGAAGTCCACCTCGTCGGGTAGGCCCCGTATGAGGTCGGTCATGCGGTCGGATTCGGCGACGAACAGCGCGCTCTTCAATCCGGCGAGATTGAATGCCTTGCTGCCGGATTCGGCTGCGATACCGTGTTCGCGCGCCTCGTCGGACACCGTCAGGTAGGGCGTGAACGTCGTGCCGTGGTGCGTCAGTGGGGCATGAATTTCGTCGCTGACGACCACCGCATCGTGACGAGCGACGATGCGCGACAACTCGGTCAGTGTTTCACGTGAATGCACCAGTCCGACGGGGTTGTGCGGGCTGCACAACAGGAGTGCACGGGCTCCTTTCTCGAAGGCGCGGTCGATGCCGTCGAGATCGAGCGAGTACTGCCGACCGTCGTCGGACAACGGTACTTCGACGACGCGACCACCTGCTTCGGGGACAAGCTCGAAGAACGGTGGGTAGATCGGTGGGTTGATGATCACGCCGTCACCCGGTTCGATGAGTCTGCGCAGGGACTCGACGATGACGACACTGACGTCGGTGGCGTACCCCATACGTTCCGGGTTCGCATCCCAGTTCCAGACATCCGAGGCGTACGACGCGAAAGCCCGTGCAGCACTGGCGTCGTGTGGATCGACGTACCCGGTGTCACCCGCGTCCAGCGCAGCGTGCAGCGCCGCTCTGATCGGCGGTGCGAGTGGAAAATCCATCTCGGCGACGAACATCGGCAGCACATCGTCAGGGTGGGTGCGCCATTTCTCGCTGGTGCGCTTGCGGAGCGTTTCCATCGAATCCGCAGATGTCATGGTCCGGCCTCCTCGATGCTGTGTGGGCACTGTCCCAGGCTAGCGGGGCGATCCATGACATCCGTCATGGCCGATCAATGGCGTCGTAACTTCATCTCATGGTGGTCTGCACTGTTGTGGGCACGTCGTCGCGACGACAGTGGAGAACATGAACGACAACGCCACAGCAACGATCGACGAGGAGGGCACGATGACGACGCCGGACCCAGCTCAGGAGCAAGCGAAGGACGTCGATGCCACGCAGGTACTGCTGAACAGTCTCGGCGGTGTCAGCGGCATGATCTACACAGCGATTCCGGTCGTGGCCTTCGTGACAGCCAACGCACTCGTCGCACTCCCTGTCGCGATCACCATTGCCGTCGCCGTCGCGCTCGTCCTTGCCCTGGTTCGCATGCGACGGGGTGAACCGCTCACGCAGGCGATCGGGGGACTGATCGGCGTTGTCGCCGCTGGAGTTGTCGCCGCGTGGACCGGATCCGGCAGCGGATACTTCCTGATCGGTATCTGGACGTCGCTCGGCGGTGCGGTGATCATGCTCGCGTCGGTTCTGGCACGCCGGCCGTTGACAGGAATACTCTGGAGCGCGCTGCACGGCAACAGGTTCCGTTGGCGCGCAGAGCGCACTGTTCTCCGCGCGCACGACGTCGCCACGCTGACGTTCGCCGTGCTGTTCGGCGCCCGCTACATCGTGCAGGACTGGCTGTACGACACCGACGCCACGGGATGGTTGGCATTCGCGAAAATCGCAATGGGCACACCGTTGTTCGCGCTGGCCGTACTCGTCACGGTGTGGGCGTTCCGTCGGTCGACCAAGCATCTCGCGGAGCCGGCACGGGTGTGAGAACGTTGTAGTTATCGAGAGACTCGCCGACGGAAATCCGTCGGCGAGTTTTGGTTTTGGCCGAATCTGTAATCGGCTGTGGCGGTGTGGGTTCTGATTTGAACTGGTGTTCCGGAACTTGTCGGTGGGTGCGGCTATGGTGTGGTTGATGGTCGTGGGGGACGAGTCGATGGGGGCGGTTTCGGTGAATGCTGTTGGTGGGGGCGTTGATTGGTCGTCGGAGGTGCCGTCGGTGCCGGAGTGGTATGTGTCCGATG
>NZ_JAAFYV010000062.1:0-11374 GCF_011770055.1 Rhodococcus sp. B10
CGGAACGGCTCGCCGAGGTCGAGGACCTACTCAACAACCGTCCTCGTAGGACCCTCGGATGGGATACTCCTCTGAAGGCATACGACAAGACGCTCGTTGCGATGACCGCTTGAGACCGCCGTGTAGCGGGCTGTACATTCGCGCGCACGTGCGGCGCAGCCGCCTCAGCTGTACAGGCGCGTCCAGTTGTCCCGGCTCGTCAGGTCCGACATCGACACTCGGTAGGTCTCCGAGACGTTGTCCGTCTCGGTCCGTAGCCGGCGCAACGCCGTCACGCCACGCTTGGCCAGGTCGATCGCAGCAGCCTTGTCGCGCTTGCGCACTCGCACGCCTTCCTGCGAACGATCCGTCACGACGGCATGCGCGAACAGCGACACGTGCCACCAATGGGCGTCGTCGGCGCTGATCGCCACCGGGCCGGGCACGACCCGGCCACGCCACTGGTTCAGCACGCGCTTGGCCAACACGGCCCACTCGAGGCTCTTCTTCGGGTGCGGACCGGCAGGCGTGATGAACATGTCGGCCGGGCGGACTCCGGGGACGGCGTTGGCGTCGTAACGCTTCGTCTCGTCGTACGCCGAGCGCTCGCGTCGGATCGCGGCCGCCGCGTCCATACCGCCGTCGGCAAGCTTGCTCGGACCGACGAGGAAGTCCTCGACCGCCTTGATCAGCGTGAACGCCATGCCGTACTGCATCGACACCAGGTAGCGGAACAGGTCGGTGCCGAGCTGACGCGCGAGCTGCCTACCGTCGAGTCCGCCGTGCAGGGCCGCGGTGATCATGCCGTTGCGCAGGTTGAAGTAGCGGTGCCACTCGTCCCAGTCCTTCCACGCGAAATCCGCGTGCCAGACAGCCGCGCCGGGAAGCGTCACCGTCGCGAATCCGTTTGCGCGAGCACGGTATCCGTATTCGATGTCGTCCCACTGGAAGAACAGCGGCAGCGGGTAGCCGATCTGCGACACGATCTCCGACGGGATGAGGCACGACCACCAGCCGTTGTAACCGGCGTCGACGCGTATGTCCTGCTTCTTCTTCAGCGCACTCTTGTCGGCAATCGCATTCTTGACGTGCAGGCCGGCCTCGAGCCGCTGCAGATTCGCGACCTCGGCGCCGACGTGGACGCGGTCGGGGTGCAGCAGGTAGAGCATCTGCGCGCCCACGATCGCCGGTTCGACGGTCTTGTTGGCGAACGAGTTCATCCGGACGATGGCCTCGGGCTCGCACAGCACGTCGTCGTCCATGAACACGACGTTGGCCGGATCGCCGCCCTTGCCCTGCACCTCGTACAAGCCGCGCGTGAATCCGCCTGCACCGCCGAGGTTGGGCTGGGTGATGTAGACGAGCTTGTCGCCGAGCTCGGCCTGCACGCGCTGGAACAGCGGACGCGTCTGCACCTGGTCGGTGCCCTGGTCGACGACGTAGACATTGTCGACACCGTGAAGCGCGATGGGATCGTCGGCCATGGCGGCGACGGTGTTGGCGCAGTCGTCGGCGCGGTTGAACGTGCAGATGACGACGGATGTCGGACGCATCTTCTCGGGTGCGTCGACGGTCCACTCGGCATCCTCGACCGACAGCTCGCCGGACGTCGTCGTGAAGCGGACGAACAGCGCGCCGCCGTCGAGGAACTGTTTGACCTTGGCCGTCAGCACGAGGCGGCTGGGCTGGCCGTCGGTGTCGACCGTCGTGCTCGCCACGGTGCGCTTCTTGCCCTTGTAGTCGGTGGCGACGACGTCGACGCGGCCCGAACCGGTGACGGTCGCGACGAACCGCGCCTCGGTCACCTCGGTCCATCGCTGCCAGTAACTGGCCGGGAAGCGTCCGAAGTAGCTGTTGGTCTCGACGACGGTGCGCTTGGCGAGCTTCGCGACATACCGCGAACGTTCGGCGTTGCCCTTCGCCACGGTGGCATACATATCGGCGCTGACCAGCGGGGACGGGCCGTCGAACAGCGTTCGCTGCGCCGTGAGTCCTACCGCGCTTGCCGCGGACCCACCGAATGGTGCATCGAGACGATTCAGAGCAGTGCCGTCCATACCTCGAGAAACCCCATCTTCGTCGATTTTCTTGCAAAGCCGTCCTGCCAGGCAACCTCGCCGGAGACCATGGTCGCACAGTCCTGTGGAAGACCGTCCCGACGCACGGTACGGCCTGGTCTTTCGGCTGACGAGGTGCGCGGACGATACAGTCGTACAGCCCTTGATCACATACGGAGCGAACAGTGACGACCAGCACGATGCAGCACGGACACGATCCTGGGCTCGGAAGCAGGACCGAACGCCTGGCCTGGGGTGCCGCGGTCGCGGCCGTCGTCGTACTGGGTTATCTGCTGATCCTCGCCGTCGATCCGCGGTTCTTCTACATCGACGACACCGAATCGGGTGCCGTCCCCAACTGGCTGCAACTGGGTCGGATACTGCGCGACGGCCACTTCCCGTCGCTGGTTCTCGATCAGTGGATGGCAGGCAACTATCCCGTCGAAGGCCAGGGCGGGTTGTGGAACCCGGTACAGATGGCGATCAACTACATCTCGCCGTCCGTCGACAACCTCGTCGTGCTGGCGACGTCGGTGAAGCTCGGATTTTCGATCGTTCTGGCCTGGGGCGTGTACCGCGTCGGACTCGCGTACGGGGCGCGTCCCGCGTGGGCGGCCGTCGCGGGTGCGAGCGCGCCGTTCGTCGGATTCACGCTGTTCTTCGAGAACACCTCGTGGATCACCGCGTTGATGGGCACCGCCTGGATCATGCAGGCCTGGGCAAGTTCCATTTCCTACGCACGCGGCCGCTCCGGCCCGATCCTGCCGTTCGTCTTCCTCTACCTCGCGATCAGCGTCGGTTACGTGCACGCCGCGGTCATGGCAGGCGTGATGATCGGCTCGCTGGCGATCGGCGAGTGGGTGTTCCAGCGTCGCTGGCAGCCGGCCGCACGAGTGGCGACGGTCGGAATCGCGGCCGCGGCGTGCGGCGCGATCACCTTCCTGCCCGGAGTGCTGACGTCTGCCGTCACCTGGCGCAGCGGCGTCGAAGGCGCCTTCAACGACAATTTTCTGACGGCACCCTGGTCGGAGACGCTGACCGCGAGCATCCCGTCGTCGGTGACGAGCATCGAGTCCTGGACTGGTGAGACGACAGCGTCTCCCGTCACGTACATCGCGTGGTTCCTCGTTCCGGCGCTGGCGTTCGTCGCGTGGCAACGCGTTCCCGCCGCTCTGCGCGAATTCACGGCCCCACTGATCCTGCTCGTGTTCGTGCTGGTCTTCACCGCCGGCCCCAGCGACATCGGCCCGATCCGCTGGCCGGCGCGCGTCCTGCCGTTCGTCGGCATTCTCGCGTTGATTCTCGTGACGACGATCCTCAGCCGCTACGGCACGCTGACGCGGTTGCGACCCAGAATCCTGGCGGCGTCGTTGCTGGTCCTGATTCTGGTGCTGCGCGCCGGCTCGTCGGGGCCGGAGCTGTTCGGCCGTCACCTCGTGTCCGGGGTGCTCATCGCTGTCGTCGGCGGGCTTGCGCTGTTCCTGGCTCGGCGATTTGGGTCCAGGGCGACGGCCGCGTTGTTGCTGGTCACGATCGCGCCCGTCGCGATGTATCAGGTCGCGAACTACGACCCGCCGTTCGACAAGTGGTGGCTGCCCGCGTCCCAGTCGGAGGCGCGCTCGGAGTTTCCGAAGTGGGAGGGGTCGACGCTGCAGCTCGGCAATCGTGAGTTGACCGAGACCAGCGCCTCGGAACCCGACGACCCTCGGCTGCCGTGGCATTCACAGGTGTACGGCAATTCGGCCAAGGTGCTGGACCTGGACTACGTCAACGCCTACACACCCGTCGGCTATCTCGACTTCGCCAACCTGCTCTGCTTCGAGCACGAAGGATCCACCTGCCCTGACGCCTATCGGCGCCTTTTCCAGGTCGACGCCTACACCGGCAAGACCTATGCCGATCTGATGCGGCTCGACCGCGTCGTACTGCAGAAGAACCAGTACCCGCTGATCGACGACCAGCCCGCGCCGCCTGGGTGGAAGTGGGTCACGCCGCCCACCGCCGACTCGGCTCGCCAGACGTACGTGTTGGAGCGCATCGCGGGACCGCTTCCGAGCGACCAGGGCCGCATCTCGGCGACCGTCGGCGTCACCGCGACGTCGGTCTCGTCGGCCGCGGATTCCGAAGAGGTTCGCGTCACCTCCCCGAACGGTGGCAGCGTCGTGTTCGCGCGGCTCGCCTGGCCCGGCTATACGGCGACGCTGAACGGTGAACCACTGCAGACGAAAGGCATCGGCGACATCTTCCTGTACGTCGACCTACCACCTGGAACATCCGACGCCGACCTGAAGATCGACTTCCGTCCACCCGGTCAACGCATCGGCTTCGCCGGTATGGCGGGCGGCATCGTCGTTCTCGGTCTACTGGTGGTTCTGGACGTGAGGCGACGACGCACGGATCGTCGTGGGGCGACGGTCCTCGAAGAAATCCACGAACCGACCTCGTCGAAACCCAGTACGACGAGCCCGAGCAGATAGGCTCATACCCCGTGATGCCCCCGTCCGATTCATCCCGCGACCCGCACCGCATCTCGATCGTGGTGCCCGTCTATCAGGGCGAGCGGACGCTGCGTGCACTCGTCGACGAGATCCTCCCGCTGACCCATCCGACGCAGACTCCTGGTGGGCGGCCGATGGTCGTCGAGGAAGTGCTGCTCGTGTTCGACCACGGACCCGACGGTTCCGCCGACGTGATCCGCGAACTCGTCCGCAAACACGACGTCGTTCGCGGCGTCTGGCTGAGCCGGAACTTCGGGCAGCATCCCGCGACGTTGGCAGGTATGGCGTCGAGTGGTGGTGAATGGATCGTCACGATGGACGAGGACGGCCAACACGACCCCGCCGAGATCGGTGGATTGCTCGACACGGCACTGGATCGCCAGTCCTCGCTGGTGTATGCCAAGCCGACGAACGTTGCGCCCCATGGTTTGTGGCGCAACGCCGCATCGCGCGGATCGAAGTGGGTCATCGCCAAAGCGCTCGCCGCGGACAACACCGTCGACTATCAGAGCTTTCGTCTGGTCCTTGGCGAGGTCGGTCGCTCCGTCGCCGCATACGCCGGATCGGAGGCGTATCTCGACGTGGCGCTCAGCTGGATCGCCGGCGAGGTCACGACGAGTCCCGTCACCTTGCGCGAGGAAGTCGACCGACGATCGGGATATCGCCTGCGCACGCTGCTGTCCCACTTCTGGCGCATGGTGCTCTCGAGCGGCACCAAGGGACTGCGACTCGTCAGCTTCATCGGAATAGCGTTCGCACTGCTCGGTCTCGTACTGGTGGCGTACGTTCTCGCGTCCTACGTACTGTTCGACGCCAACACCGTCGTCCGCGGGTGGGCTTCGACGATGGTGGTGCTGCTGTTCGGTTTCGGCGCGACGCTGTTCTCCCTGGGCATCGTCGCCGAGTACGTCGGCGTCAACGTCAAGACAGCGATGGGCAAGCCGCCGTACCTGATCGTGGCGGACCCCGCAGACGGGCCGCTCGGCCGCACCGAACGCGCCTCCGACCCCGATTCGCCCGCGTGACAACGACATACACATGGGTCGTCGGCAGCGGCGGACTGCTGGGATCGGCGGTCTCGCGGGAGCTTCGTCGACGCGGCCACGCCGTCCAGACGTCGGCGGTACCGTGGTCGAATCACGAATCAGCGAAAGACGCTTTGCAACAACAATGTTCGTCGTTCTTCGAAGATTTCGACGACGGTGAACCCTGGAATATCGTGTGGGCCGCGGGCGCAGGGGTCAACGGAACGACCCTCGCCGAGTTCGACGCCGAGAACGACCTCATTCGTGTGTTGACCCAGTCGATCGGCAACAGGTCTCGCGAGGGCACACTGTTCCTCGCCTCGTCGGCGGGTGGGGTGTATGCAGGCGCGTCCGGTGCGCCACACCACGAGGACAGCCCGCCCGTGCCGCTGGGCGACTACGGCCGAGCGAAGCTCGAATCCGAGGACATCGCACGGCAATTCGGCGACGCAACCGACGTCAATGTCGTCATGGGCCGCTTCGCCAACCTGTACGGACCCGGGCAGAACCTCGCGAAGCCGCAGGGGCTGATCTCGCATCTGTGCCGCGGATATCTGATGGCATCTCCGGTGTCGATCTACGTCCCGATGGATACGCTGCGCGACTACCTGTTCGTGTCCGACGCGGCCGAAATGGTCGCCGACGCATTGGCATTGACGAAGTCGCGTCGTGAACCCCCGACGGTCAAGATCTTCGCGTCGGGTCACGCCGTCACCATCGGTTCCATTCTCGGCGCGTGCCGAACCGTGTTTCGACGACGCCCCAACGTGGTCCTCGCCGCATCACCGCTGGCCGCGTTCCAGGGGCGCGACCTGCGACTGCGGTCGACGGTGTGGCCCGAGATCGACCGAAGGACCCATCGCACACTGCCGGCCGGCATCGCGTCGACACTGGAAGCGACGCGTCGTGCACTCGGAGTCAGCCGGTGAGCGCCCCTCCGGCCGGAATGAGCGGCACCCCTGGGCCGCTGATGCGAATCATCAAGAACCAGGCCTTCGCGTTCCTGCTCGTGGGCGGCGTCAACACAGCGCTCGGCACCGCGTGGTTCATACTGTGGCAGTTGCTGATCGGCGAGCGCTTCGGGTATCACGCCGCGATCGTGCTCGGCTATCTGTGCAACGTGCTGTGCGCGTTCGCGATGTATCGCTACCTGGTGTTTCGGGTACGTGGCCACGTCCTACGTGACCTGTGGCGGTTCTTCGTCGTCAACTTCGGGGCGTTCCTGGCGAACATCTCACTGATGACCGTCGCCGTGTCGTTCCTGCACTTCCCGCCCATCCCTTCGCAATTGGTCGTCACGGCGATCATGGCTGTCGCCAGTTTCTTCGGCTACCGCGATTTCTCGTTTCGCAGAAAGACAACAACATGAGCCCACGGGTATCCGTCGTCGTCCCGGCGTACAACAATGCCGAGTACATCGGTGAGACGATCGAATCGATTCTGGGACAGACGTTCACGGACTTCGAATTGATCATCGCAGACCACTCGTCGACCGACGGGACGATGGCCGTCGTCGAGAAGTACGACGACCCACGCATCCGGGTGCTGACGACCGAAGCGGGCGGCGGCGCCAAGCGGAACTGGGATCGCGTCACCGCCGAGGCAGGCGGGGAACTGATCAAGCTCGTGTGCGGTGACGACACCATCCTGTCCACGTCGCTCGCCGCGCAGGTGGCAGCGTTCGACGAGCACCCCTCGGCCGTGCTGGTCGCGTCGCAACGCACGTTGATCGACGCCTACGGCAAGACGTTCATCGCCGCCCGAGGGCTCGACGGATTGTCGGGGTTGACGTCCGGTCGAGACGCTGCGCGCGCCGCAGTTCGGGCAGGCGCCAACATCTTCGGCGAACCGGGCTGCGTCATGATGAAGCGCGAGGTTCTCGAGCGAATCGGGCTGTGGGACAACGCTCATCCCTATCTGATCGACCAGGCCACGTTCATCGGCGTCGCACTGCATGGCGACGTCGTCGCGATACCGCAGCCGCTGGCGACGTTTCGGATCAATTCCGGCCAGTGGAGCGTCGAACTCGCGACGGAACAGGCACGCCAGGCCGCGGACTTCCACCGGAGCCTGAGCGCAGCTCATCCGGGCCTGCTGTCCGCCGCCGACGTACGGCTCGGGAACGCGAAGGCGCTCGCCACGTCGTTCATGCGACGTGGCGTCTACCTGCTGCTCCGAAACCGCATGTCCCGCTAGGACAGAACCGACTCGGTCTGCGCGTACGTCGATTCGGTCGAGTCCTTCTGCGGGCGCCACCACTCCTCGTTCTCGCGATACCAGTCGACGGTCGCCTTCAAACCGCTGCGGAAGTCCACATACTGTGGCGTCCAACCCAATTCGGCCCTGAGCTTGGTCGAGTCGATCGCATAGCGGAGGTCGTGGCCCGGGCGATCGGTGACGAAATCGAAGGCATCGCCGGCCTGGCCGGTCTCTTCGAGGATGGTCTCCAGGACCTCGCGGTTGTTCTTCTCGCCGTCGGCGCCGATCAGGTAGGTCTCGCCGATCACGCCCTTGTCGATGATGGTCCAGACCGCGCTGTTGTGGTCGTCGACGTGGATCCAGTCGCGGACGTTCTTGCCTTCGCCGTACAGCTTGGGTCGTCGGCCCGACAGTATGTTGGTGATCTGACGGGGGATGAACTTCTCGACATGCTGGTACGGACCGTAGTTGTTGGAGCAGTTGGAGATCGTGGCCCGGACTCCGAAGCTCCGCGCCCAGGCACGGACCAGGAGATCGCTCGACGCCTTCGTCGACGAGTAGGGACTCGACGGGTTGTACGGCGTCGACTCGGTGAACCGCGCCGGGTCGTCCAGCTCGAGGTCGCCGTAGACCTCGTCGGTGGAGATGTGGTGGTAGCGGACGTCGTGCTCGCGGACCGACTGCAGAAGCGTCGTCGTGCCGATGACGTTGGTGTGCACGAACGGCCACGGGTTGGCGAGGCTGTTGTCGTTGTGCGACTCGGCGGCGAAGTGCACGACGAGATCGGTGTCCCTCACCAGACTCTCGACGAGCTTCTGGTCGGCGATGTCGCCTTTCACGAACTCGATTCGGTCCTCGATCGAGCTGAGCGATTCCCGATTTCCCGCGTACGTCAGGGCGTCGAGCACCGTTACTTCGGCGTCAGGCCGCTCGGCGACGGTTTGATGGACGAAATTTGCACCGATGAACCCAGCGCCCCCGGTCACGAGCAGTTTCATGGTCATGACCCTACCGGTCCCGGCGGGTTTGTCGGGACGTCGTGTTAGCGTTCGGCGCGACTTCGGGGGGAGTGCATATGGGATTGCGTAGACGGCTTCTGCTGCTGGCAGGAAGCCTGGCGGTATTCAACCTGGTGCTGTGGGGGATACCGAAACTGGCGCCGGAGGTGCCGGGAAAATACGAGGGCGTGGCGGGTACGACGTCGCCGCGGCCCGCAGGTTCGGTCGTCCGAACGACAGATCCACCTTTGCCGTCGGGATTTCCGTCGATGGAATTCCCGCCGCCGAAGATCGACGTTCCCGACGGGCAGCCGCAGCCCATTGCCACCAAGTTCGGGCTGACATACGACATACCGGCGGATTGGGACAACTGGTACGACGGTTTCGCCGGGTGGGAATCCGAGGACGGATCGTCGATGATCTATGGCGCTGTGGGGTTCTACGAGCGGCGCGAGTGTCACGACGGCGAATACTCCGCGCTGGCGATGACGGGAATGACCGGGCGCCCGGCAGACGATCTCGACATGACGGCGCGAACCGAGGTCGAGAAAGCCCTGTCGATCTACGCGGACGGAACGGGCGTGTCCGCCCCCTCGGTGACGATCGACGGTCCCCAGGCTTTCGATCTCGGAGGGCAGCCGGCGGTTCGCTACCGGGCGAATGTGGAGAACATTCCGCAAGAAGCGGAGGACTGTACCCCTCCAGCAGCAACATTCGACGTGGTCGCGACTCCGGGTCATGCGACCGCCGCGACTGCGCTCTTCCTGGTGCAGGCCGATCGCGGTGTGGACAACGCACTGCGCGATTCGCAAATCGACGACATCATTTCGTCGATCAGAAGGAGCTGACGTGGACGAAGTGTTCACCGCACGGCCGTCCGAAGTCGCCGGAATGGGCAGACTCGCGGACCGCATCGGGCAACAGACTCTGGCAAGCCACTACTACATCAATGAGCACGCAGGACTCAGCGAGACCATCCCCGGTCAAGTCCTTCAACGCCTCGCACCCTTCATCGCGCACTACCAGGAGTACACGCGATCGCGGCACGTCCACCTGTCCGCCAACTGCTGCTACATCGGCGACGAACTTCGGAAGGCCGCCTGGCTCTACGTCGACCTGGAAGAGAAGAACTACGACGCCCTCAATGCCCACACCGACTTGATTCCGGTTCCGGTACCCCAACCAGGCACCTCCGAAAGTCCTGCGGTCGGTGCCGTCGAGGACTACCCCACCCCGGTCGACTACGGCGAACCCTCCGGAATCGACTATCCCCCACCGAATCCGGCCGTCGACGAAACCCGTGAGGTGATCGACGACGCCGCCGGGTGGCTCGGAGAAGTGGACAGCACGATCTTCGAACTGAGCGGGTGGAGTCCGCTGAACGAAGTGACGCTGCCACTGAGCGGTAATTGGAACGAGATCAGACGATTGGGTGAAGTATTCGACATTGCGGGCAGCGCCATGGAAGCCGCCGCCGAATCGCTCGAGAACGGTGTGCGACGCGTCGACCCGTATTGGGACGGTCTCGCGGCACAAGCGTTTTCGGACTACTCACAACGGCAAGTCGCAGCGATGTACTGGGAAGGCCCGTGCGGACGAACGATTCACGCACTGTCGGAAATCATCACCGAACAGATCAAGAACGGCGTCCGAACCGTCGTCGGAAAGCTCGCCGAGATGCTCGAAGCTGAAGTCGATCTGGGCTCCGGTCGATCCGCGATGAAGGTCGCGCTCAAGAAGGTTCCGTTCGTCGGGACAGCCTGGCAAGTGGCGAGCATTGTCGAGATCGTTTGGAAGACAATGGACTTGACGATGGACCTCGTACGCAGAATCGAGGACGCCGTCGACCAGTTCGGTCGTTTTCTCGACGCGATTACCGATCCGGAGGGGCAGATCAGCCGACGAATAGACCACCACCTCGAACCGTTCAACCAAGCTCTCGACAGGGGAAAGATGGCCGTCGATACCGCCAGGACGGCTGACATCACTCCGGTGATCTTCACGCCCGACGACAGATTCTCCGTCGGTGAAGGCACAGCTCCGTGGCAGGACGCATGATCGACGAGCCTGTCGCGGGGATTGCGTACAACCGAGTTCTCGACGCGGTCGGCCGGCTGGAGAACGCACGTCGTCACGCCGACAGCGTCGACGTGGGTGCGCCGCGGCCGCGTACCGCCGTCACCGCGCTGTTGTTGGACCGGCTGTCTCGATCCCCTCGTGCGTCCGGTGAGCTGAGGAGATATGCAGCACACGTCGCGGCCGGTGACACCACGTGGGACCGCATCGAAATCGACGCCCGGCCGATACCTCCGGAGGTTTCCGAACTTCGAGCCGATCCGATGGTCGACTGGCCCGCGAATTGGCCGATCGAACCGGACGACCAGCCGTATCGCATCCCGTGGCAGTGATAGCGGGCGAGCAGCTGCAGTCCTGATCTGGGAGGATGCACGTCATGCGGGGAATCATTCTGGCCGGTGGTACCGGTTCGCGCCTTCATCCGATCACGATGGGGATCAGTAAGCAGTTGGTGCCTGTCTACGACAAGCCGATGATCTACTACCCGCTCTCGACGTTGATCCTGGCGAACATCCGCGACATTCTGATCATCACCACCGCGC
>NZ_JAAFYV010000063.1:0-11050 GCF_011770055.1 Rhodococcus sp. B10
CACCCGCCCGGCCCGCGAATCAGCATGACCTCGCGTGTGGTGATGCCGCGAAACTTCGTCCGCATCGGCAACGAGAGAACAGCCGACTCGGCGAGCAGTTCGTCGATGGACGGGATCACGGTTGGCCCTTCAACAGCTGGACCATGAGAGCCTCGCAGTCGGCGAGGACCGTGCCCTCGCGGTCTTTCAGCACCGCGCTGATGAACGTCTTGCGACCTTCCACCTTGTCGACGCTGCCCTCGACGACGAGCTCGGTGTCGAGCGGCGTGATCTTTCTGTAGTTGATGTGCAGGTACGCAGTACGGCTGATCGGGCGGCCGTACGCATGCTGGATCATGCCGAACAGGTCGTCGAACAGCAGCGGGAGCGTCCCGCCGTGCGCAGCGCCGTTGCCGCCGAGGTGATAGCGCCGGAACATGCCACGGCTACGGACACCTTCGGCGTCGAACTTCTCGACGGTCCACGGCAGCATCAGCAGCGAGCCGCGTCCCGGCAGCGACAGGACGCGGCCTGCAGGCTGCTCGCCCTCCGGAACGGTGAACGGCTTCAACAGGTCGATCAGAGCTTCGACGCGTTCGGCGGCGTCCTCGGTCACCTCGGGCGTCGGCGCCGTGCTGACCGCCAGGTCCTGCAGCGTCCTGAGGGCGTCGACGAGTCTGCCGTACTCGGGCCCGACCTCTGCGGGGGTGTACCGAGGGAATCCGCCGTGGTGCTCGTAGTCGTTTTTACCTGCACTATCCGTCACCGCCTCACCGTATCTCTCCTCGAATCGCACAATTGTCAGGCGTACCGGTTCCGACGTCGGCAGGTGGCTCTATCGTGAACTGGGTGACCTTCAACCCTGCTCTGTGGCAACCCGTTCCCGGCTTCGAGGATCTCACCGACATCACGTACCACCGTCATGTCACCGACGACACGGTGCGCGTGGCGTTCGATCGGCCCGAGGTCAGGAACGCTTTTCGCCCGCACACCGTCGACGAGCTGTACCGGACGCTCGAGCACGCGCGCGTCAGCTCCGACGTCGGCACCGTGCTGCTCACCGGTAACGGTCCCGCACCCAAGGACGGCGTGTGGTCGTTCTGCTCGGGCGGGGATCAGCGCATCCGTGGACGCAGCGGCTACCAGTACGCGGAAGGCGACACTGCAGACACCGTCGACAAAGCACGGGCGGGCCGACTGCACATCCTCGAGGTCCAGCGCCTGATCCGATTCATGCCCAAGGTCGTCATCTGTCTCGTCAACGGGTGGGCCGCGGGCGGCGGACACAGCCTCCACGTCGTGTGCGATCTGACCCTCGCGAGCCGGGAACACGCGCGGTTCAAGCAGACCGACGCCGACGTCGGCAGCTTCGACGGCGGTTACGGCAGTGCGTATCTCGCGAAGATGGTGGGCCAGAAGTTCGCTCGCGAGATATTCTTCCTCGGCGAGGTGTACACGGCCGAGGAGATGCACACCATGGGCGCCGTCAACCGCGTCGTCGATCACGACGAACTCGAGAACGTGGCCATCGATTGGGCGAAGAAGATCAACTCGAAGTCGCCGCAGGCTCAGCGAATGCTCAAGTACGCGTTCAATCTTCAGGACGACGGGCTGGTCGGACAGCAGTTGTTCGCCGGTGAGGCGACGCGCCTGGCGTACATGACGGACGAAGCCGTCGAAGGCCGTGACTCGTTCCTGCAGAAGCGCGACCCGGACTGGTCGCCGTTCCCGCGCTACTTCTGAGCCCGGGCGCCGCATTGTCCCTCTCTCGTGACCCCCTCACACGCCGTCGGAGCGAACGCCCCGGCGGCGCGTGGGAGTCCGTGGTGGAGTGGTTCGTTCAGTCTCACGACTACGAATGGATGACCGAGTTCCAGAACACGCATCCGTCGGGGCGGATCGTCCGGGCCATCGTCGCGCTGTCGATGCTCAACATCAGCCTGATGGCGTTTCTCAGCTTGTTCGCCGAGGGCGGGCCGACGGGCACCGCCGCAACGGTGCTGACGCTGACACTGAGCACCGCCAACATCGTCATCGCCGCGATGTGGCTGCTGCTTCCGTTCCCCGGCAAGAAAGGCGTCGTCGCGTTCGCGCTGTACGCGGACCTCGGCGTCGCCGCCGAGCTCAGTGTCTTCGATTGGCACAACGCGTTGTTGGGGTGCGTCCTGTTCTCCGTCATCGGCGCGTTCGTGACGTTCTTCCTCAGCCCGCGCTGGGTCGTCGCGCACCTGGTGTTCGCGTCGGTGACGACGCTGACGTTCGCGACGGCGCTCTGGCTCCGCGGCGACGTCGATCCGATCACGCTGCTCGTGCAGACCAACGTCGTCCTTCTCGGCATCATGAGCGTGCCCGTCACGTCGCACATCTTCTTGACGACGTTGTCCGCCGACGCCCGCAGTTCGGTCCTCGACCCGCTGACCGGACTGCTCAACCGTCGCGGCCTCGACAACGGACTCGCGGTTCTGTGGGAGCAGGGACGACAGGAAGGTCGGTGCGCGGCGATCATCGTCGTCGACATCGACAGGTTCAAGTCCGTGAACGACGTCTACGGGCACGACGAGGGCGACGCCGTGATCTGCCGCGTCGCCGAACGCCTCACCGCGCACGTCGCGCGCTACGGCATTCTGGGACGCACCGGCGGTGAGGAGTATCTGGCGGCGGTCGTCACCTCCCGGTTGCACATCGACGCGCTGATCCACGGAATTCGGCGCGCGCTGCACGGCGAGAACGACGCGGTTCCGGTGACGGTCAGCGTGGGGGCCGCGATCCTGTACGCCGATTCCGACCTGTGGATCAACGGCGCGGACACCGTCGAAACCGCGTCGCGCGTGGCGGATTCGATGATGTACAAGGCGAAGGCCGCAGGCGGAAACCGCGTGGCGACGCAGTTGATCTGACCTGTGCACGCATCGGTTCACCGCGTGATGTCCGAATCCTGTGGTATCGATGTGTCGTGGAGATACTGAGCGGTCGAACCATCCTGCGTCCCGCCGACTACGACCGCACGCTCGCGTTCTACCGCGACGACCTCGGACTCGCCGTGCACCGCGAGTACGGCGCGGGGACGGTCTTCTTCGCGGGCCAGAGCCTCATCGAGGTCGCGGCCCACGGCGGTTCGTCGACGCCGAGCACGTTCGACGGTGCCCTGTGGCTCCAGGTTCGTGACATCGAGGCCGCGGCCGCCGAGCTGCGCGAGCGTGGCGTCGCGGTCGACCGGGATCCGAAGCAGGAATCGTGGGGTCTGATCGAGATGTGGCTGCGCGATCCCGACGGCGTTCCGATCGTTCTCGTCGAGATCCCGTCGGATCATCCGTTGCGACGCGACGTGCGCGGCGACTGACTACAGATTCAGCGAGCGCCGCACCGCGCTCGCCGACAGCGGCCTGGACCACAGAAAGCCTTGCGCCAGAGTGCATCCGAGGTCGAGCGCGATGTCTGCCTGCTCCCGCGTCTCGACGCCTTCGATGATCATCGACATCTCGAGATCCTGCGCGACGACCGACAACGCGCGCAGCAGCGCGCGGCCACGCTCGGTGTCGACGAACTTGGTGAGCTGGCCGTCGATCTTGATGCCGTCGGGCTCGAGCGTCACCAGGCGTTCGAGCGAGGACCATCCCGATCCGAAGTCGTCGAGCAGCACACGGAACCCGAGGGCATGCACGTCCTCGATGTGCCGGCGAATCAACGGGCCGTCGCTGACCGACGTCGTTTCCGTCAGCTCCAACGAGATCATGGACGGCGACACCGACGACGTGGCGACCGAGCTCTGCAGTTGCGCGACCGCGTCGGGGTGCTTGAGATGACGACCGGACAGGTTGACGCTCAGCCGCAGGTCGGGGCGCACGGTATGCCACTTCTCGGCTTCGTTCACCGCCTGCCGCATCACGGCGAGGTCGACGTCGATGATCAGCTCGGTGGATTCGGCGAACGGCACGAAGTCCGCAGGGGCGACGAGCCCTTTCGTGGGGTGATGCCAGCGCGCCAACGCCTCGAACCCCACGGTCTTCTCGGTGCGCATGTCGACGATGGGCTGGAACCACGGCACCATCTGTCCGGCGTCCAGCGCTCCGGTCAGGTCGTGGTCGTTGTCGAGTCGCGTCGGGCTCGATCCGACGCGTCGGTGCAGGTCGAGCTGTTCTTCGAGGATCGACGCGAACTGCTCCAGTTCCTGGAACTGCCCGTCGCTGAAGTCGCGCGGCATTCGGTCGAGCAGACACAGCGTTCCGATCACCAGGCCTTCGCGACCACGCAGCGGCACCGACGCGTATGCGGCGACGCCGACCTCGTCGAGGATGCCTCGCTGGCGAACCGTCGCGTCGATGCGGTTGCGCGCGACGACGGCCGGCTTCTCGGAGCGGACGACGTCGTCGCACAGGGTCGTCGACCGATCGACGGTCGACACGGGAGGGCCACCGATGTTCACGAGGGTGTACTGAGTGTTCTCGTCGAGAACGTTCAGCTGCGCGATCGCGAATCCGACGCTGCGCGCAGCCAGTTCCACGGTCGACCGCAGGGCGAGCGTCGTCGCTTCGAGGTCGAGGTATCGACGTGCCGAGTCGCTCTGACGTCGCGCCTGCGACCGTCGGTTCGGTTCGACGGCATCGTGTTCCACTGCGCCTCCCGATGACGGTCCCACCCGTCGGATGGGACAGGCAGCTGTCAGCTTAGCGGCGGCCTCCGATCAGAGAGCGGGAAGCCGAGTATGGAGGAGTCGGTGTCGGAGCACGGCCGCAGCCAGCCGCATCGCGTCCGACGACGGGGTGTCCGTCTCACGCGGCGACCCGAGCGTGACGAGGTCGACGAGGACGGCGTCGGCGTCCGGATCGGGATCGGTGGTCCATCCCTCCGCCCGCAGCAGTGCGGTGGTCAACATGGTGGTGCCGTGGGGCCACTGCCCACGGGCGACCTCGGCCACCATCACCTCGGCGGCTATGGCGTCGGGGTGGTAGTCGGTACCGATCAATCGACTGACGACGGTGGCCCACATCCGATCGGCGCTGATGCCGCGGGCACGCGTCGTCGGCACGAGCCGACGATGGTGTTTGCGGACGAGTCCGAGCCGCTGCAACAGGCGTCCGGACACATCCGACAGGTCGGCGTCGACGTCGACACCCTCCCCGACCTGAGCGAGCAGGCCTTCGAGCCGTCGGACACATCCGTAGGCAGGCTCACCGGCGTCGTGCAGCGGCTGGGCGAGATCCCGATACAGCTCGGCGCGCGGCGGACTGTATCGAGTCCAGAGCTCGAGACGGTGATCGAGCAGTTGCTCGAGGAGAACACCACCCGCACGCTCGGACCGCAGTACCGAGTCGGTGACGCCGCGCCGACGCGAGGCGAGGGTGGTGTCACGCAGAGGCGCGCCGCCGAGTCGCTTCGGGGCGAATTCGCCTGCGATCGTTGCGACTTCGAGCGTTTCGCCGATCAGGTCGACCATCGCCCGCTCGGGGCCGACGGGCGTTTCCTGCCACGTGACGAGTTCGGTGTTCTCCGCACCGATACCCGACCGCGCCACGGCGTCGGACAAGAGTTGCTGCCACGTTTCGTCGTCGGCATGCAGCAGTGTTCGGGTGCTCTCGCCGCGCGCGATGTCGGCGTAGCGGGCGTGACCGAGTCGATCGAGCAGGTCGGCGAGCGCCTGTGCGATCTCCCAGGCACGACCCGCGTCGTCGACCAGAACCCGCAGATGCAGCCACAGGAACGACTGCACCGAACTCTGCGTCGGACCTGCGGCGGGCGAGACGAGACGCAGGCCCTCCCAGCCGGTTCGAGCGTCGGCAGCCGTCGCGGGATCCACCGAATCCAGGTACGACAACGCGGCCGCGACGGCCTCGTCCACACCGTGCCCGCCGCTGGGTAACCCACCGCTGGGAGCGTCGTCGAAATCCATGCTTTCCACTGTTCCACAGCGGTCCGACAGTGTCGCTCGAGCCGACGCTCGTAGCCGAGTGATGGGGGTCGCACGCAAATCGGACATATAAGGCAAAAGAGTGAACGGAAGGTGAACGGGAGGGGTCCTGCAGAAACCCGAAAAGAACACTTCGAACGAAATTATCGTTTTCGGCGGGACCGGCCCCACAATTTTCTCGTGAGCGCAGAATTCCTCGTCCTTCTGGTGGTCGTCGTGACGGCTCTGGCCTTCGACTTCACCAACGGTTTCCACGACACCGCCAACGCCATGGCGACGTCGATCGCAACCGGGGCACTGAAGCCCAAGGTTGCGGTCACCCTGTCCGCCGTCCTGAATCTGGTCGGCGCTTTTCTTTCCGTAGAGGTCGCAGCCACGGTCGCGAAGGGCATCGTGAATCTGGGCGACACCGGAGGTCAGGCACTGCTGACCATCATCTTCGCCGGACTCGTCGGCGGCATTCTGTGGAACCTCGCGACCTGGCTGCTGGGCATTCCGTCCAGTTCGTCGCACGCTCTCTTCGGTGGACTGATCGGCGCCACCATCGCCGGCCTCGGCACCTCGGGTGTCGTCTGGGACGGCGTGTGGAGCAAGATCGTCCTCCCCGCAGTGCTCGCACCCGTCGTCGCAGGCCTCGTCGCCACCGTCGGTACGTGGGTCATCTACCGCATCACCAACGCCGTCCCCGAGAAGTCGAAGGAACGCGGATTCCGCTGGGGCCAGATCGGGTCGGCGTCGCTGGTCTCGCTCGCTCACGGCACCAACGACGCGCAGAAGACGATGGGCGTCATCTTCTTGGCCCTCGTCGCGTACGGCACCGTCACCCCCGACTCGGAGATGCCTCTCTGGGTGAAGGTCACCTGTGCTCTCGCGATCGCACTCGGCACCTACCTCGGTGGTTGGCGCGTCATCCGCACCCTCGGAAAGGGTCTCGTCGAGATCGCGTCGCCGCAGGGTATGGCAGCCGAATCCTCCTCGGCCGCGATCATTCTCACGTCGAGCCACCTCGGACTCCCGTTGTCGACGACGCAGGTCGCGACCGGCTCGATCCTCGGATCGGGACTCGGCAAGCCGGGCGCGGCAGTGCGCTGGGGCGTCGCCGGACGCATGGCCGTCGCCTGGGTCGTCACTCTGCCGTCGGCCGCCATCGTCGGCGCGATCTGCTGGTTCCTCGCCGACGTCATCGGCGGACTCCCCGGCATCCTCGTCGTCTTCGCGATCCTCGTCGCGCTGGCAGCCTTCATGTACATCCGCTCGCGCCGCCAGCCGATCGACCCGAACAACGTCAACGACGAGTGGGACGGCGGACTGGTTCCGGCCGACGCCAAGACGACCACAACGGTTTAGGACACACACAATGGAAACGCTCAAGCACACGATCGACTCGCTGTGGCAGGTCGTCCTCGTCGGACTTCTCCTCGGTGCGGGTTTGCCGGCCATCTTCGCCGTCGGGCTCAAAGCACTGTCCATCGGTGAAGCGCGCGACGACGGTTCGACGACCGCCACCGCTTCGTCGGGTCTTTCAGCAGGCTCCACCACTGCACGTCCGGTAGTCGCCACCGCGGCAGCAGCTCTCTGCTTCGCCGTCGTGATCGTCGCCATCGTCGCCGGAATTCTCTTCATCATGAAGGACTTCCTGGACAGCACCTTCGGCATCTCCGTCTTCTGATCAGAAGGACACCTTCCATGACCGAGACAAGCACGTTTCCCGGCTCCGTCCTGAACTGGCTTCGCGCCGGCTACCCGGAGGGAGTTCCGCCCAAGGATCGTTTCCCGCTCGTCGCGTTGCTGCGCAAGGCCGAACTGACCGATGCGCAGGTGCACGAGGTCGTTCTGTCCCTCGTCTCCCCCGTCAGCGGAGCGCTTCAGGACGGCGCGATCTCGAACGAGGAGATCAGCACGTACATCCGCGAGCTCGTCGACCACGAGCCCACCGCCGACGACATCACGCGTGTGTCGGCTCGGCTCGCCGCCGGTGGCTGGCCGCTCGCCGATCCCGCGTCGCTGAAGTAGATGGCAGTGCCTCAGTTCTTGGCCTCGATCCTCGGGTGGCTTCGCGTGGGCTATCCGGAGGGTGTGCCCGATTCGGATTACGTGCCGCTGTTCGCGCTCTTGGCACGTCGTCTGTCGGACGACGAGGTCCAGGCGGTGATGGACGCGCTCATCGCCGACGGTCAGATCCCAGCCGACAAGGCGGGCATCGCGGTGACGATCACGAAGGTGACCAACGAGATGCCGCGGGAAGAGGACATCGCCCGCGTCCGTGCCAACCTCGCCAAGGGTGGGTGGCCGCTTGCCGACCCGTTCACGATCGAGCCGCCGGAATAGGCTTGCAATGTGAACTTGCTCGAAGAATTGAAGATTCCCACCGGTGAAGCCGCGGCAGATCTCCTGCCGCGGCTTCGCTCGGTTCTGGACGGCAGCTCCCCTGCGGTCCTGCCCGTCCCCGCGGCCGACGAGCGGGAAACCGCCAGGCTGCGCGACGCCCTCGCGCCGGGCACCGAGATCTACGACGCGGCTGCGTTGGTGGTCGCCACCTCCGGGACGACGGGAACACCGAAGGGCGCGATGCTGTCGGCGTCGGCGCTGCGGGCCAGTGGAACAGCAACGTACGACCGGCTGGGTGGGCCCGGTTCGTGGTTGCTGGCGTTGCCCGCCCATCACATCGCCGGGATGCAGGTGCTGCTGCGTAGCGCTCTCGCCGGAACCGATCCGGTGATTCTCGACGTCGCGGCCGGCTTCGATCCGTCGTTGCTCCCGGGTGCCGTCGCGCGCATGTCCGGGCGTCGATACACGTCGCTGGTGCCGACGCAGTTGGTCAAGGTGCTCGACGATCCCGCGGCTACGGAGGCATTGGCGTCGTTCGACGCCGTCCTGCTCGGAGGTGCGGCCACGCCGGTTCCGTTGCGGGAGAGAGCATGTGCGGCCGGAATACGGTTGGTTCGTACGTACGGCATGAGTGAGACCGCGGGCGGCTGCGTCTACGACGGTGTGCCGCTGGACGGAGTGACCGTTCGCCTCGACGACGGCCGCGTCGTGCTCGGTGGCGCGACCGTGGCACTCGGGTATCGCGGCATGCCGGATCATCCCGCGTTCGCCGAGCCGGGATGGTTCCGCACCGACGACGCCGGCCTCCTGACCGACGGCGTGCTGTCGATCCAGGGCAGGCTCGACGAGGCCATCTCGACCGGCGGTCTGACGGTCGTGCCGCAGGTGGTCGAGGCAGCGCTGGTGACACACCCGTTGGTGCGTGAATGCGCGGTTCTCGGTCTGCCCGACGAGCGGCTGGGCCAGCGCGTCGTGGCTGCGGTCGTCGCGTCCGGGCCGTTGACACTGGAGTCGTTGCGCGAGCACGTGATTCGGACGCTCGATCCGACTGCCGCGCCGCGTGAGCTTTTCCTGGTCGACGCGTTGCCCGTGCGTGGGCCGGGGAAAGTGGACCGCGCGGGTCTGCGGAAACAGCTGCTGGACGACCCTCTCCACCGAGGCGCGTAACGCCGACGCCGCACGGCGACAACGATATTGGCGGGTCGCCGTCTGCTCAGAACGGTGCTGGGTCATCGGCGTCTACCCTTTCTTTTCCGGTGATGTCGACGTTCCAGGGGTCGGTGGGTTCATCGTGGGTGGTTGTCTCGCTGGCCTTCTCGGCCTGGCTGGTCTTTTCTGTCTCGCTGGTTTTGTCGGGCTCGACGGGCGGTGGGGCTGTCGATTTCGGTTCGTGTGATGTCTTTTCGCATGTGGGTCTGCGTTTGCGGGGTATGTGTGGTGTGAGTGTGTGGCCGGTGAGATCGGTTGCGCCGACGCTGTTTCCGGGGAGGGTGACGGCGGTGCTGCCAGAGTTCGATGTCCAGTGTTCTATGGCTCCGGCGAGCGTGGTGGTGTGCCAGGCGCCCATGGTTTTGAGGGAGTGGTGGTAGCGGCACAGGCAGTGCAGGTTGGTCAGGATCGTCCAGCCGCCGCGGGCGGGGTCGTGGTGGAGGTAGGGGATGATGTGGTCGAGTTCGCAGCTGGCTGCGGGGACGTCGCAGCCGGGGAATCGGCAGGTGCGGTCGCGGTGGCGGACCAGGTCGGCGAGCTGTGCGCGGGACTTGTACTGCAGCGCCCCGGCGGGTGGTTCGATGAATCCGCCGTGACCGTCGGGGTAGAGCGCTTGCGCGACAGCAGGGTTGGCGGCGATCGCTTTCTCGAGGGCGGCGATGAGTGTGTAGGAGCCGCGGTAGGGGCCGGTGTCGTTGGGGACGGTCTGTGCGCGAGCGGCGCCTGCAGCCGGTTTTGGTAGGTTCAGTCCGCGTCGGCGTCGCCCGCGTCCGAGTGGGTGGAACGTCAGATGATCGACGGGTATCGAGCCTCCGGTAGCTGCGGCGGCGTCCCTTTCGGATGCCGCGCACCCGTCATTTGAGGCCGCAGCCGTGTCTTCGGCCGCGTCGCAGTCGTTTTGGTCGCCCTGGTCGTCAGCCGCGTCGCCGTCGTTTTCCTCGACCCGGTCGTCAGCCGCGTCGCCGTCGTTTTCCTCGACCCGGTCGTCAGCCGCGTCGCCGTCGTTTTCCTCGACCCGGTCGTCGGTCTCGGCCGCCGTGTTTTCACTCTGGGCGGTCTCGGCGGTCTTGGCCGCTGTGTTTTCACTCTCGGTGGTCTCGGTCCCCGTGCTCTCGCCGTCGGCCTCGTTTTCGCCGCCTCCGCCGCTGCAGGTCTCGTCGCTAGCCTGACTCTGGTCGCCAGCCTCGCACGCGTCACTGTCGTTGCCCGCATCGCTGACTGCGCTCGCGTCTCTTACTTCGTCGTCGTTGTCGGCCGTGGTGTCGGCTGTGGTGGTGTTGTCGAGGGTGATGTGGAGTTCGTCGGCGATGTTTCTGGCTTCGGTGATGACGATCTGCCAGTCGCTGTTGGCGGCGAGTTCGCGGGCGTAGGCGGCGTCGATCAACCCGTGTCCGGCGAGGTAGGCGGGTAGATCGTTCAATGCGGCGAGGGTGGCGAGGTCGATGGTGATCGAGGTCAGTGGTACTCGCCGATCCGGCAGCACACGGTTGGCGGTGCAGGGGTGGTCTTCGTCGGCTTCGCAGGTGCAGGCGAGATGGGTTTCGCGTCGTATGCATGCGGTGTAGGCGGCGGCGAGGCGTTGGCTGCGGGTGCGGGGGTCGCGGGGGCATAGGGTGGCGGCCATTTCGG
>NZ_JAAFYV010000064.1:0-10873 GCF_011770055.1 Rhodococcus sp. B10
CCCTCACCCCAACGGGGTGAGAAACCACCCCACCACCCACCACACAGGCGGACCGAGCGGTGTTGTGTTCGCGCCAAACTCATCGCAATGACCCCTCTGCCGGGAACGCCACTGCCGGTATGGAGAGGTGCAGCCGTGGGGCCAGCGCCATGCGGTTGGTCGCACGCAACAGGCGGAATCGGTTCCTGGCGCGTGCTCGGGGTTGGCAACTCGCCGTGGCGGTCCCCGCTGGGACCGGCGAAGTTTCGCAAACCGAGAATGGCCGGCCCAACGAGAAGTGGAGGGGCTAGCCGCCGGCGGCCGAGCACCCCTCGTCCGCATCCGTCCCCGCCGGGCGGTGTTAGCCGTGTTTCACCGATCAGTGCAGTCCCGCTGACGAGTGTTGCCCCGACAGCGGAGTGTTCGTTTCGGGATCTTCGTCAGAGCAACCCGAGCGATCGTGCCTTCACGACTGCCTCTCGGCGGCCGTTGACCTCCATCTTTCGGTAGACACTCCGCAGATGCGCTTTGAGTGTATTGACGGAAACGAAAAGCCGGTCTGCGAGTTCCGGCAGAGATGCAGGTTCTTCGATTGCTCTCAATACCTGCATCTCTCGTTTGGTCAGTGGGTCGACGAGGACATCGCGTGCTGCCTCGAGGCCGCGATGTACATGCATGGTCGGGGCGTTCTCGGCTAGGCGCGCCCGGACCAGATCAACAAATGCGGGATAGCGCGTTCCAGCGCCTTTCACGGTACGGAGTAGCCGGTCGACGGCGATGCCGAACTGGAGAAATGGTTGAACGTACTGTTCTGGGGCGGCAAGTTCGATGGCAGCGATCAACGAGTTGACGGCGTGAGGAGACTGCGGCGAGCGTTGATCAGCGAGCAACGCCAGTAGGACCATGGCCTGCAGCATTTCGTCATACAGGCCGCTCCCCGTCTCGACTGCTTCGTCGAGAAGCGCGATGGCGCGGTCGGGTTGGCCCTCACTGACAAGGAATTCGGCGTGCACGACGGTGAGCATGATCGGCCCACGGGCGTCGGCGGGATACGGTGCGAAAATCTCCTTTGCTCCCGCGATGTCGCCCAGTGCCAATCGAAGGCGCGCTCGTTCGGCGATGAGGTAGTCGTCGAAGAGGTATCGAGCGACCATCCGGTCCGCGACCTTTGCCGCGGCATCCATGTCCGCGAGGGCTTGCCTTTTGCGTCCGCGGAGGCTGATGATCAAGCCTCGTACCAGCAGGACGGTGGCACTGACCGCTGCGTCCTGGCGACGTACGGCCGCCATGGCTGCCGCGAGGTGCTGCTCGGCCGCGTCGAGGTTGCCGCGCATGTAGGCCGCCCATCCGAGCGCGTGCCATAGTTCAGCTACCGCACCGGTCAGTTCCCATCCTCGTTTGCGTGCGAGTTCCGTGGCTTCGGCGGCAACGGTGAGCGCTTCGGTGAGCCTGTGTTGGGCGGTGAGGACGCCGACGAGCTGGCTCAGACACCCCAGTTCTACGTAGGCGCGCCCCGTCGCTCGGGCTGCGGACAGTGCCTCGCGTAGGTGGGCCTCGGAGTCGGCTCGCCGACCCACCCAGTACTCGGTGATACCTAGTTGTTGCAAAGCCAGTGCGCGAGAATCACTCGCTGTGGCCACGCCCGAACCGAAGTGGTCGCGAGAGAGAACTGCCATTCCGTGCGCGGCTATGGCAACTGCTTTCAGGTCACCTGAGAGTCTGCCCCGCTCGAGATCGACAACCAGGCTCGCTGGTGTCGCCTCCGGATCGACGGGAAGTTCCGAGGACAGAGGATGCCGGTCGGAGGAATCCTCGGAGGCAGCTTCGGGTTGTGGAGCAACACGCCGGGAGACACGCGAATCGAGTGGCGCTCCGGAGAGGGCGGCGTCGAAAACATTTGCGACACCACCCTCTCCGAGTGCAAGGGTTACAGCGATGCCGATCAATTGAAGCTCGTTGTTGTCGTCGATCACGCTGTCGGGAAGGTGGCGTAATAGGCGCTGAACCGTCACGAGTTGACCGTCCAGATACAATGCCAGCCAATTGTCGAGCAGCAGTTGTTCAGCCTCCGGCCAACACTCGGCGCTACACGCATGTTGGTATGCCGAGACTGCCATGCCGTGCGCGGCAAACCATCTCGAAGCGGTGCGGTAGAGAGTGCCTGCCGCCGGCTCGCCACGCTGTTTGAGTCTGCTTCGCAGAAGTTCGGCGAACATCCCGTGGTAGCGAAACCAGTCCTTGCGCGGGGTGTCGGCGAGGACGAAGAGATTGCGCTTGGCCATCGACCGAAGGACCTCGTAGCTGTCGGTTCGTCCCGTCAGGGCGGTGGCGAGGTCGGCTGTCACGACCTCACATACCGAAGTGCGGAGGAGGAATTCCTGCAGATCGACTGGCAGTCTCTCGAGGACTTCGGAGACTAAGTAGTCGGCGACGTCGGAGTCGTCTCCAGTGAACTCGTGCAGAAACTCGTCCGCCGATTCTGTTTCCCCCAGGGCCAAGGCAGCGAGGCGCAAACCTGCCGACCAGCCCTCTGTCCGTCGCTGTAGTCCTTCCGCTGCGGAGGAGGACAGTTCGACTCCCGACGCGGTGAGCATCGCAGAGACCTCCGCCGCGTCGAAGGACAGATCCTTGGATGTGAGCGCACGGAGCTTGCCTTCGATGCGAAGGCGGCTGACCGGCAGGTTGGGGAGGTAGATACCGCTGAGGACGACCCGGACGTTAGGCGGTAACCGCAGCAGCAGCCATGACAAATCTGATTCCACGATGGAATCGTCGAGCCATTGGATGTCGTCGAGGATCAGTAGGAGGGGTGAGGTGAGCGTGGCGAGGCTTTCGAACAGGGGTACTACCGGATCGTCGCCGGGTTGCCTGTCCGTCGTTCGGGGTGATGCCCGTGCGATGGTGGCCAGGACAGCTGGCCAAAACCGGTTCGGGTCGGTGTCCCGGTGATCTACGGTGAGCCAACTGACGTCGATGTCGCAATAAGGCGACCGCACCCAAGATGCGAGAAGCTGCGTTTTTCCCCATCCCGCCGGTGCGGTGACCGTGGTGACCGGCGACTTGACTGCCTCCGCCAGCCAGGCGAATAGTCGAGGTCTCTCGACGACGTCGCTCGGCAGGAGCGGGACACCCGTTCGTCCTGGGATGGGAATCGAATGCTCGAGCTTGGCGAGCTGATCGAACCGGTTGGCACCGTGGAGGTGGTCGCTCACGCCCGGCACGGTCTCGCCTGCCCTCGACGAGGGGTTCAGCCGTTGCGGTAAGGGCTGCGAGTCGGATACAAGTGCCATCTCATCTACGTCGAGTCCGATGGTTCTCTCCAGGTCACGCAAGATCTCACCGAACTCTGCCGCGGTCTTCGGACGGGCTTCGGGATCACGGGCCATCGCCTGTTCGATGACTTGGCAGACGGCGTCGGAGATCCCCGTTTCCCGCAGGTCAGGGATGGGGTGACTACTTATCCGGACGAACTGCGCGACGAGCCGCTCTCCGCTCCGGCGTTCGAATGCGGCATGCCCGGTGATGAGGCAGAACAAGGTAGCCGCCAGGCCGTAGACGTCGGAGACAACGTTCGGTTCAGCCCCGGCAAGCAGCTCGGGAGCGGTAAAGGCCGGCGATCCGGTAATGACACCGGTTTCGGTTTCGTACCCGCCCGCCACACGGGCTATGCCGAAATCAGTCAGTTGCGGTTCGCCGTAGCCGGTCAGGAGAATGTTGGCGGGCTTGACGTCGCGATGAAGGATTCCGACGTCGTGCGCGGTTTGTAGGGCTCCGGCGAGTTTGACCCCGAAGCGAAGCGATTGCCGGATCAGGAAGGGGCCTTCAGCCCGTAGTCGGGTGTCGAGGGGGTACTTGTGGTAGGGCATCACAATGAACAGACGCCCACTGGCCGTGGTTCCGACCTGATAAACGTCGACGATGTTGGGGTGGCCGGATACCCTCCCCATCGCGTGTTGTTCGCGAAGAAAACGTTCGCTCTCGCGGTCCGATATGTCGGCGGTCAGGATCTTGATTGCGACCGTCCGATCCAAGGCGGGTTGCTCGCACCGGTAGACAACGCCGAATCCGCCGCGCCCTACCTCGACCGCGTTGTCGAAGCCTTCTGCCGCGAGCTCGGCGATGATCTCGTGGGGATCTACCGGCTGAGTGACCGCCGGGTCGATATTTGCCATTGGTCTGCCACCTCGAAAGACACCATATTCGGCGACATCCTCACACCGCCAGATTACGCAATTGTTTCCCGGCCGCGAGGCGACCACGCGACCGGGAAGCAACCGTTGTAAGTTGGTGCGTCAGATGGTCACGAGATCAACACACCACCGGAAACGGTGTCCAATTGGCGCAGTGCCGGCATGACCTCGTTTGCGAAGGTGTTAAGGAATCGGTACTGGTCGTGGCCTGGTCCGTGAAACACCAGGTGGTTGAACCCCGCGTCGATGTATGGCTTGATCTGCTCGACGGCTTCCTCGGTGGTCGAGGCGACGATCCAGCGACTCGCGATTTGGGACAGCGACAAGCACTCGGCTGCTCGCTCCATCTCGGCCGGGTCCGCGAGACCGTGCTTTTGTTCGGCGGTCAGAGACAGAGGTGCCCAGAACCGGGTGTTCTCCAACGCCTTCTTCGGGTCGGGGTCGTAAGAAAGTTTGATCTCGATCGTCTTGTCGATCGGATTGGCGTTTCTGCCTCGTATGCATTCGCTGCTGGCGGCGACGCCCTCTGCCACAGCAGGCAACAATTTTTCGGTGTAGAGGTCCATGCCTTTGCCGGAGGTGCAGATGAATCCGTCGCCGACGCGACCGGCGTACTTGGCGACCACTGGGCCGCCTGCACCGATGTAGATCGGGATGCCGTCGTCCGGCCGGTCGTAAACAGTCGCGTTGTGGGTCTGGTAGTACTGCCCCTCAAAACTGACCCGTTCCTCGGCCCACAGTCGGCGCATGAGTTCGACCGCTTCCCGAAGCCTCGCGAAACGTTCCTTGAAGCCCGGCCATTCCATGCGGGAGACCGCCACTTCGTTTAGCGCCTCCCCGGTGCCGATGCCGAGTATCACTCGGCCGGGGTACAGGCATCCGAGCGTGCCGAATGCCTGGGCGACCACGGCCGGGTTGTATCGGAACGTCGCGGTCAGGACGCTGGTACCCAGCAGCACCCTCGAGGTACGTTCGCCGACCGCCGCCATCCAGGACATCGAGAATGGGGCGTGGCCGCCGACGTGCCGCCAGGGCTGGAAGTGGTCGGACACCATGACGCTATCCAAACCGAGTTCTTCGACGTGTATTGCGAATTCGACGAGATCGCGCGGATTGAACTGTTCGGCAGATGCTTTGTAACCGATCTTCAGAGTCATACAAGGATCCCTTCCTGCCGCGCGCGACAGTATCGTGCAATTAGTGCTGTGGTGGAGCTGTCGTGACCTGCGAGTTGGCCGTCGAATGAATGGATTTCGTCGGCAATCCGGCTTGCCATGACCTTGCCGAGCTCGACCCCCCACTGATCGAACGAGTTGACCCCCCAGATCCAGCCCTGGGTGAAGATCTTGTGCTCGTAGAGCGCGATGAGCTGTCCCAACCTGTAGGCGTTGAGCTCGGGGATCAGTAGCGTGTTGGATGGTCGGTTTCCTCGAAACGTCCGGTGCTCCGGGTGTCCCATGTTGTCGGTTGCGGCGACCTCGCCCAGGGTTCGCCCGAACGCCAGGGCTTCGGCCTGCGCGAACAGGTTTGCCATCAGCAGTTCGTGGTGCTCGAGAAGATCGACGGACGGCCTGAGTACGCCGATGAAGTCGCACGGAACGGGCGTGGTTCCTTGATGGAGCATTTGGTAGTACGCGTGTTGCCCGTTGGTTCCCGGTTCACCCCAGACGATCGGTGCGGTGTCAATGGCGACGGGCTTGCCATCCCTGTCGATCGACTTGCCGTTGCTTTCCATGTCCAGTTGCTGGAGATAGGCAGGGAAGCGGTTGAGGCGCTGATCGTAGGGTAGGACCGCGTGAGTGTGGCTGCCGAGGAAGTTGCGGTTCCAGATGCCGAGCAGTCCGAGCAACACCGGCAGGTTCTGTTCGAGTGGTGCTGTCTGAAAATGCTCGTCGATGGATCGCGCCCCGTCGAGCATCTCCCGGAAGTTCACCGGGCCGATCGCCACCATCAGCGACAGGCCGATGGCCGAGTGCAGCGAGTACCGCCCGCCAACCCAATCCCAGAACTCGAACATGTTGGATGCGTCGATGCCGAACGCCTCAACGGCGACGGTGTTGGTCGAGACCGCAACAAAATGGTGGCGAATGGCAGATGGCGATCCTGCTTGGGAGAGCAACCATCGGCGTGCAGTTCGTGCGTTGGTCAGGGTCTCCACGGTGGTGAACGTCTTCGACGACACTATGAACAGGGTCTCGGCTGGATCCTTGCCGTCGAGTACGCCTGCGATGTCGTGGCCGTCGACGTTCGAGACGAAGGACACGTTCAGACCAGGATCGGATATTGCGCGTAGGGCTTGGTACGCCATGGCCGGACCGAGGTCCGAGCCACCGATCCCGATGTTCACGACATTGCGGATCGGACGTCCCGAGTGCCCTTTCCAGGACCCGCGGCGCAGTTTGTCGGCGAACGCACCCATTCGGTCGAGTACCTCGTGCACATGCGGGACTACGTTGTCGCCGTCCACGAGCACGGAGGCGCCTCGGGGTGCGCGTAGGGCGGTGTGCAGGACGGGTCGGCCCTCGGTCGAGTTGATTCTTTCCGCCGAGAACATCGCGTCGATGCCGCTGCGTAGGCCGCGTGCTTCGGCCAGCGCAACCAGGAGCGGCAGGGTCTCGCGAGTTATCCGGTTCTTCGCATAGTCGAGATAGATCCCGTCGTACTCGGCGGCGAGGTGATCACCCCGCTGCGGATCCTCGGCGAACAGATCCCGAAGTTTCCTGTGCGCAAAGCTGTCCCGGTGGCGCCGCAGGTTCGACCATTCGGGGAGGGACGTCAATGTCATGGTGCCAGTGCCTTTCTTCAGTGCCCGCCGAAGGCGCGTCGCATCGCCGACAGCGCCTTGTCCGCGTACTCGCCTTCACCCCGGGAACTGAAGCGCGCGTATAGTGCGGCAGTCAGGACATGTGCGGGAACGCCGACGTCGACGGCGGCCTGGACGGTCCACCGTCCCTCCCCCGAGTCCGCTACCTGGCGTGAGTACGAATTGAGCTGGGGGTCGTGCAAGAGAGCGCCGGCGGTGAGGTTGAGCAGCCAGGAACTGATCACGCTGCCGCGCCGCCATACTTCAGTGATGGCCGCGATGTCGAGGTCGTACGAATAGAAATCCGCGTCGGCGAGCGGCGCTGTTTCTGCGTCGTTTACGCGGGGTGCATGACCGGAATTGGCCTTCTGGAGGATCGCGATACCTTCAGCCAGTGCAGCCATTTGTCCGTACTCGATGCCGTTGTGGATCATCTTCGTGAAGTGTCCGGCCCCGGCGGGTCCGCAGTGCAAGTAGCCGTTTTCCGCCGTGTCGGTCACACCCGTGCGTCCCGGGGTGCGTGGAGCGGCCTCGGTACCGGGTGCGAGGGTGCGGAAGATCGGGTCGAGTCGTTCCACCGCATCTGGGCCGCCGCCTATCATCAGGCAGTACCCGCGTTCGAGTCCGTAGACGCCGCCGCTTGTGCCGACATCGACGTAATGGATCTGACGCTGCGCGAGCGTGTTGTGCCGCACCACGGAATCACGGTAGTGCGAGTTTCCGCCGTCGATGATGACGTCGTCGGCGTCAAGGGTCTCCGCGAGCTCGTCGACGACCCGGCCGGTCACCGCCGCCGGCACCATGACCCACACCGTGCGTGGTGATTCGAGACTACGGGCGAGTTCCTGGAGGGACTCGACGACGACTGCGCCCTCATCTACGAGCTCTGATGCGGACTCGGCGTTCCTGTCGTAGACAACGCATTTGTGTCCCGCCCGAAGAAGCCTGCGAACAAGGTTCGCACCCATTCGTCCGGCACCGACCATTCCGATCTGCATACGAGTCCCTCAGTTCACGTGTAGAGCCCGACGACATTCCTGGGATGGGATCTGTGAGAGTCGGCTGGGGTCAGATCGACTGATCCGACCCCGATGGGTCGTCGGCTCGAGAAGTTGCAACAAGATTCGACGCGGGCCCCCGGGGGATGGAGTGTCCACCCCCCGGAGTCCTGTCGTTTGTAGCGCCGTTCGGTCAGCTCAAGGCGTCCTTGAGAGCCTTGGCCGCTGCGGCCGGGTCCTCGGCGCTGTAGATCGCGCCACCGGCGACGGCGACGTCGGCACCCGCATCACGGACTGCGGCGATGGTGTCGACCTTGACGCCACCGGCGACGGAGAACGGGACACCGGCGATCTTGCCGTCGTCGAGCAGGGTTTGAATGGAGTACCCGGGCTGGGCCTGCTCATCGAGGCCGGCGTGGATCTCGACGAACGCGACACCGAGCTTGGCGATCTCGCGCGCCCGCTCGACACGGTTCTCGACGCCGATCAGGTCGGCGACGACCTTCTTGCCGTGCTTGCGGCCGGCCTCGACCGCACCCTTGATGGTGGCATCACCGGCAGCGCCGAGGACGGTAACCAGGTCCGCTCCGGCGGAGAACGCCAGGTCGGCCTCGAGGAAACCGGCGTCGGCGGTCTTGAGGTCGGCGAACACCTCCTTGTCCGGGTGCGCCGCCTTGATCGCGCTGATGGCACTGAGGCCGGCGCTCTTGATCAGCGGGGTCCCGAGTTCGATGATGTCGACGTACGGGGCCACCTTATTGGTCAGGGCCAGCGCGTCGGCGGTGGTGAGCAGATCGACTGCAACCTGCAGCTTCGTCATGTGTTTCTCCTTGGTTCTGAATGGATTTGCTAATAGCGATAATCGTTGGCTAGCCGATGTTGGCGTGCCGTGTCCACAGCTGTTCGGCTGACTGCTCGTGCTCCGCCCACAGCGCGTGGAAAAGTGCGTCGAACGCCAGCAGCACGCTCTGTTCGAACAGGCTGCCCGAGTACTGTTGTGTCCTCGCTGCGCTGTGGTCTTGTTTGTTCGCCGCTGGAAGGACGAGAGATTCGTCGGCGTGCTCGGCCAACGGTGCGCGACTGGTGGTAGTCACCGAAAGGACCTTCGCGCCAACCTTTTTAGCTGTCTGCGCCGCACTGACCACAGAGAGTGTTGTACCGGAACCTGATACAGCGATTAGTAGATCGTTTTCACCGATCGCGGGGGCTGTGACTTCACCTGCAACGTGCACCTGCAGGCCCAGGTGCATCAGACGCATGGCAGCCATTTGCGCTGCCAGACCGCTGCGCCCGTTCCCAATGACGAAGATTCGCCGTGCCTCCTTGATCAGCGCGCCTGCGCGATCCCACTCCTCGGCCGCGACCGAGCTCAACAACCCCTCGGTCTCCTGGAGGACGGTCGCTCGGGCGTCGTCGAAACCCCTCGTCGTCTGTTCAACGACTGACGTCATAATTTTCCTTTCACTTCACCTCGACAGCAGGGCAACGGTTAGACCCCCTTACCGAGTCGGCCCCGCACCGACTTTTTGCCGCGTCGATTCGCCGACTCGGATCGCTGTAGCGAGCGATGGTTTACGTTGGTGTGCTAGCCCCGTCAGCTGACCGGTTGTGCATCTTCGCTTTCGATCGAGACCTGGTTGAGTGCTTCACGCAGAGCTTCGGGCCCGCGCTTCGCTCCGGCGTCGAGTTCTCGAATCCACCGACGCCAGAAGATGGTCGGCTTGTCGGGGAACACCGAGACCTCGTCTCGTGGATCGCCGATTCGTGCCGGCGTGTGTGAGGCGACGACGGGATAGTCTTCGCCGAGCACCATATCCTGCAATTGAAGGTGGATCTGATCGGAAGACTGGTCATGGGTGTGGCAGGTGAACCAGTAACTACGGCTGGTGTACTCGTCGATCGGCGTCGCGTGCATGAAGATCTGGGTCGCGAAACTGTCCGACCAGGTGAACTTCAAGATGATGCTGAACGGCACCTCGATCACGTACTCCGCCGGCGGCAGCATGACTGCGTTCTCATCGGCCGGAGGGCCATACGTGTCGTCACCCGGATTGTGGGCGAGGTAGGTGTCTGTCTTCCAGGTCAGAGTACCGTTCTTCTGATCGACAGGGTAAGCCGGGAACACCGTGTTCGGCGGCGCCCCGAGGGTCCCCCAGTGTGTGAAGGGGAAGTGGGTGACGTCCATGAAGTTCTCCATGCGTCGCCCGGACGAACATGGCCACTGGTAGGGCTCTCCCATGATGCAGTGCATGGTGTCGTCGTTCCATCCCAGGAAGTCCGGGATCTTCGTATCAACCGAGGAGTCCAGGCGGACCCAGACCAGGCCGTAGCGCTCCTCGCAGTCGTACTGCTTGAGACGCGCACGCGCGGGAATCGGCTGATCAGGAGTAAGCGAAGGAACCTCTTTGCAGCTGCCGTCGTTGCCATAGCACCAACCGTGGTACTTGCACCGCAGGCCGTCATCCTCCGCCCACCCCAGGGTTAGTGCCACACCGCGATGCGAGCACCTGTCCTCGAATGCGATCAGTTTGCCGCCGATCTCCGCGATTCCGATCATCTCTCCCAGCAGCTTCGACTGGAGAGGGCCACGACCACCAGGCTTTGCCGCGCGGAGTTCGTCGAGGGTGGCGACCGGATGCCAGAAGTGGCGCCAGGTTGCCGCGCTGGTGTTCAGATCGTAGACGGGTTCGTTGCCTGTTTGCGTTGTCATAGCTGTTCCTTTTTTGTTGCTGGCAGACCGCGAGTGGTCGCGGCCGGGCGTGTGCAGAACATTGCAGTGGTTTGTTGGTTAGAAGAGTTCGATCTCTTCGCCGTTCTCTACCAACGTGATACAAGCTGTGGGGCAACTCTTTGCCGCCCGCAACAGCTGTCCCCGATCAGAACCCGACGCCATTGGCAACACC
>NZ_JAAFYV010000065.1:0-9223 GCF_011770055.1 Rhodococcus sp. B10
CGCCTGCACCCACGCCCCCGCCTGCCGCGCCCGCGGGACCGCCCGAGGTCACTCTCACCAAGGCTCGGCCCGTCAGCCTCACCAAAGGCCAGAAGGTCACGCTGCGCAAGGACGGCGGCGTCGCGCTGACCATCATCCGTATGGGCTTGGGTTGGGATCCGGTGCAGGCTCCGAAGAAGACGAGTTTCTTCGGGGGCGGTAACCGAGGCGGAGGAAACATCGACCTGGACGCGTCGGCGATCCTGTTCGCGGGCCGAAATGTCGCCGACATCGTCTACTACGGCCAGTTGAAGTCCAAGGACAGCTCCATTCTGCACCAGGGTGACAACCTGACCGGTGAGGGCGAAGGCGACGACGAGGTCGTGAACGTCGACCTGACCCGCGTGCCCGCGCACATCGACGCGATCGTGTTCACCGTGACGTCGTACCGCGGCCAGACGTTCGAGCAGATCCAGAACGCGTTCACCCGACTCGTCGACGACACCAACAACATCGAGTTGGCGCGGTTCACGCTGCAGGGCGGCATGCCGTTCACCGGACTGGTCATGGCCAAGGTCTTCCGCGAAGGCGGCAACTGGAAGTTGCAGGCGATCGGCGACGGCATCCAGGCCAAGCACGCAGGCGAGGCGGTCCCTCAGCTCGGCAAGTACCTGTAGGCAGGGAAATAGCCCCGCAAATGCATATGCATTTGCGGGGACATGCCACGCAAACGCATATGCGTTTGTCAGGACGTGGGTGCCGGCTCGTCTCGACGGCCGGCAACCCGCGTTCTGCCTGCGATATCGGGTGCACCGTCGAGCACTCCACCTACGGGATCGTCGACGCCGCCGCGCCGCACGAGATCCTCGGAGGGCCGGTAGATCTGGCGTATCACCAACGCGCACAACAGCACTACCGCGATATCACGCACGACGACGGTCGCGGTGAACCACTGCTCGGGTATTCCCTTGTTCTCGATACCGAGGTAGTAGTACATCCGCGGAAACCAGACCAGAGCATCGATCGTCATCCACGCCAACAGAATTCGACGATGGGGCAGCGCCAACACCGCGAGCGGGACGAGCCACAGCGAGTACTGCGGACTCCACACCTTGTTGGTGAGCAGGAACCCGGCGACGACGAGAAACGTCAACTGCGCCAGCCGAGGTCGGGTCGGCGCGTTCATCGCGATGTAGGCGACGCCGACGCACACCGCGGCGAACAGCAGCAGTGTCACCGCGTTCAGCACCATGGGCTTGTCGCCGGGATAGAGGGTTCCGTCGAATCCGGTCCATCCCGTGAACGAAGAGATGACGTTGTAGAGGGAGTCGGGATCCGCGCCGCGCGACGAGTTGAGCCGGAAGAACTCGTACCAGCCCTGCGGATACAGCAGTGCTACAGGGAGATTGACGGCGAGCCACGCCGCCAGCGTCGAGCATGCGGTGATGTACCAGTCGCGCATCTTGCCTGCGCGCCAACACAGTACGAGGAGCGGCCCGAGCAGGAACAGGGGATAGAGCTTGGTCGCGCCGCCGAGTCCGAGTAGAACACCGGCCAGCACCGGACGTTTCCTGCTCCACGCGAGAATGCTGCACGCGGCGAAAGCCGTTGCAAGAGCGTCGAAGTTGGTGAACGCATGCACGATCACCAACGGTGATCCCGCGACCAGCGCGGCATCCCAGATTCGGCGTCCGGCAGAAAGAGCCGTCGCCCACACCGTGATCAACCATGCGAGTACGAGACCGACGACGACGACGTTGAAGTAGACGACCACCTGTAGCGCCTGCGGAAGGAACGGCATCGCGGTCCAGGCTTTCGCGACCACCATCGAGCCGTACTGGTACAGGCCGGACAGAACCGGATACTCCATGTATCGGATCTGGGTGGTCCCGTCGGAATTCGCTTCCTCCCAGAACTTCTTGTACGGGAAGGCGCCCTCGTCGAGGCGTTCGGCGCCGTACAGAGGCACCGTGTCGGAGTAGCACATCGCGACGTACTGACGGCTTCCGCTCCAATCGAGGCCTAGGGCACCCTCGGGTCCGTTGGGTGCCTGCTGAATGCATCCGGCCTTCGCGAACCAGCCGAGGCTCAGGAACACCACGGCCAGAAGGAGCAGAACCCGTAGTGGCGTCATGAATTGCTGACGCCCGATCACGGCATGCTTACCGGCCGGGCCGCCGATGACCGCAGCCAATTCTGCGGTCATCGGATCGGTCACGGCGGGCTGATCCCGCGCGCGGTCGGACGAGCGATCGGGAGCGAGCGGACCTGGGCTCGCCAGCATGCGGTCTCGATGAGTCGTTCCGCGGGCTGCACTCCGGCCGGTTGCGGGCCGGGAGGATCCGTCGTCGCTCACTCCGTGAAGGCTACCGGGCCGGCTCGGGCTCGATCTCTTCCGGCGTCGCCGGCGACTGGGGGGTCGCCGGGGATTGCGTCGTCGGCGCGGGAGCGAGTCCCGGGAGCGGGATCGTCACGCCGGGAAGGATCTCGACCTGTCGAGGCGTGATGACGACAGGCGGGGAGATCTCCGTCGGAATCGGAAGCGTGACCGCTGGCGGAACGGTCGTCGGCGCCACGGACGGCGCGGGAGCGGCAGGGGCCGTGTACTGCGGCACGCCTGCCTGACCGGCGATGGGCTCCGGCGTCGGGAAGGTCTCGTTGGAGGTGCCTTCCAACGCACCGTCCATCGTGTCCTTCCAGATGTCCGACGGGATGCCCGAACCGTAGATCGAGCCACCGTAGCTGTTCTGCAACGGCAGGCCCTGCTCGGTGCCGACCCAGACCGCCGTGGACAGCGACGGCGTGTAGCCGACCATCCAGGCATCCTTGTTCTCCCCGGTGTCGCCGAGCTGCGCGGTACCGGTCTTGGCCGCCGACTGACGTCCACCGGCCAGGTTGTGGCCGTTGGAGTATCCGGCGATCGGACGCATCGCGGCAGTCACGTTGTCGGCGACGGCCGAGGACACGACCTGCTCACCCGGCTCCACGCCGCGATCGAGCAGCACGGTTCCGTCGGCGGTGACGACGCGCTGCACGAAGTGCGGATCGTGGTGGACACCGGATGCGGCCAGCGTCGCGTAGGCCGAGGCCATGTCGATGACACGCGACTGGTACTGCCCGAGGACGATGCCGTTGTTGGGACCTGCACCGTTCGGCTCGGTCAGCGTCGGGCCGATGCCGGGAAGCTCTTCTGCCACGCCGAGCTTGTGTGCCATGTCGGCGATGGACTGCGGACCGTCGTCCATGGACAGCTGCATCCGGTAGAAGCTCGTGTTGAGCGAGCGCTTGAGCGCTTCCGCGATGGTGCAGGTGCCGCAGGATTCGCCTTCGACGTTGCCGATCGAGATGCCGTTCACGGTCAGCGGGGAGCTGTCGTACATCTGCGACAGCGGGATGCCTTGGTCGAGGGCTGCGGCGAGGCCGAACACCTTGAACGACGAACCCGTCTGCAACCCGGACTGCGCGAAGTCGAATCCTCGTCCGTCCGCGCCGCCGTAGTAGGACTTCACGGCGCCGGTTCTCGGATCGATGGACACCGAGGCGGTACGCAACTCGGACGGCTCGCCCTCGAGGTTCGAGTTCACCGCATCGATCGCCGCCTGCTGTGCGACGGGGTCGATCGTCGTCGTGATCTGCAGACCCTCGGTGTTGAGGTCCTGCTCGCTGACGCCCGCGGCAGACAGTTCACGCAGAACCTGCGACTTGATCAGGCCGTTGGGACCGCTGTCGGTGTCGGAGTTGTCGGCCTGCGCGCTGGGCACCCACTGGGGGTACTGCATCGCGGAGCGTTGCGCCTGGTCGAGGTTGCCCTGCGACACCATGCCGTCGAGCACGTAGTCCCAACGGGACTGCGCACCTTCCGGGTTGAACTCCGGATCGAGTCCCGACGGCTGCTGAATGGTGGCCGCGAGCACGGCACCTTCCTCGATCGACAGCTGATCGACCGGTTTGCCGAAGTACGCCGTCGACGCCGCGGCGATGCCGTACGCACCGCGGCCGAAGTAGATGGTGTTGAGGTACGCGGCCAAAATGTCGTCCTTGGACCACTGGCGAGCCATCTTCGACGAGATGACGAGCTCACGCATCTTTCGAGTCAGCGTGCGCTCGGAACCGACGAGGGCGTTCTTGACGTACTGCTGGGTGATGGTCGAGCCGCCACCTGCGCTGTCGCGGCCGAGAACGTTGTCGCGCAACGCGCGACCGAAACCGGTGACCGAGAAGCCGGGGTTCGAATAGAAGTCCCTGTCCTCGGCCGACAGCACGGCGTTACGAACGTGCAGCGGGATCTGGTCGATCGTCACGTCGGTGCGGTTGCCCTCCGGCGGGACGACGCGACCGAGTTCGGTGACGCCGTCCGACGCGAGGATGGTCGCAACCTGGTTGGTCTTTATGTCACCGGGACGCGGGACGTCCTCGACGGTGTACGCGACCATGAACGCCAGGATCGGGACGATGAGCCCCAACGCGATCAGGACGTACAGAGTTCGGCGGACGGTACGCCAGCGGGACTTCTTCTTCGTTTTCGCGGCAGTACCTCTCTCGGGCGGCTCGGGCGGTTCACTGCCCGAAGAGCGTGGGGATGTGTCGTCCGGCGGCCCAGCCGGCGGAATGCCACCTGCGACGCGGGACGTGGGTGGGCCCTCGGGGCCGCGACCGGACACAGGGGGACGACCGGGCGGAGGGCCGACGGGACGTCGTCCGGGCGGAGGGCCTTGTGGACGCGCGCCCTGAGGGGGCGGACCGGGCCGCGAACCCTGCGGCGGGCCTTGCGGCGCTCGGCCGGGAGGTGGCAGCAACGGCCTACCCTGCGCGTCACGCTGCGGCGGCGGTCCGACGGGACCCTGACCGGGAGGGCGCTGGCCCGCGGGCCGCTGAGGAGGCATCGGACGGCCACCGGGAGGCGGCGTCGACGAGCGAGGACCAACGGGAGGGGGACCGGACGGTGGGGGGCCCGAAGGACGTCGGCCGGGGCCTTGATCAGCGGGTCGCCTGGGATCGCGATCTCCAGGCCGACCACCCGACTGGTTGTCGTAGGGGTTGCTCACGTACAGGTCTCCAGTAGTTGCGGCAGGCACATCCGTATGCCGACCGGATCGATCATCGCAGCGATTGTGTCATTCGCTCGCGGTGCGACGGTTCGGTTGGCGGGATCCGGACCGCGACCGGCGCGGTCTCTTGGGGGCTGGAACTGCACCCATCACGTACGACTGAACCAGGTGGTTCCAGCTGCAGGATCGGCAGACCTCGACGACGTGCACCGAGAACTCCTCCTGAGTCGCCGCGAGTCGGACCAGTTCGTCTGCCGTGCGTGCCGACCCCGACAGGGGACCGAGCTTCTCTCCGAACACCCACGACACGTGCGTGAGCTGTTCCTTCCGGCAGATGGGGCAGACCACGTCGCTTCCGCGCCCGTGGAACTTGGCTGCTCGTAGAAGGTAGGGGTCGGCGTCGCACACAGCGCTGACGCCGGTCCTGCCGGAATAGACCTCGGCGAGCAGCGACCGTCGCTGAAGGGCGTAGTCCACCACCTGTCGCTGAAGTCGCACGCTGACCAGAGTACGTGCGGCCGCGGACATGCGGATCGGCCACCGTCGAAGCTGTCCGATCGGGGCCGCGGAAACTATGCTCCACCTGTGCCGACACGACTGCCCCCATCGACACGGGCCCGCGACGTCGATCGCACCGACGCCGCCGCGACACTCGACGAGGCCCACGCCGACGGGCAGCTGTCCGATGCAGAACACGCGGCGCGCATCGACCTCGCGCTCGAGGCGGAGACTCTCGCCGATCTGCACGCGCTGATCGAGGACCTGCAGGGCACGACACGATTGACGCCGATGTCGGCACCGATCGAGCCCGCCCACCCGGTCCGAACCGCGCGTGCGTCGCGTACCGGTTGCCTCGCCGTCGCGGTGCCCGCGGTCGCGGCTGTCGTCGCGCTGGTGTTCGGGATCCGGTCGTGTGCTGCCGACGGCGATCCGGTGTCGACGTACGGAGACATGGGCTATCAGAACCCGGCTGTCGTGGCGGACATCGCACGCGCCCTGGCGGAGAAGACCGGCACGACCGTCGTCGACAGTCTCGGTCTGTATCCCGGGTACGCGATCGTCCGCATGCCGGCTCCCGGCCTGCCGCAGAAGCAGGTGTCCTACGACTTCCGCGACGGCGAACTCGACGACTTCGACGACACCTGGTCGAGCGCACGCGAGGCGAACCAAGGCCAGATCGACCTCACGACGCTCGATCTGCCCAGGATTGCCGGTGTCGTGGCCGGCGCGGCGGACAGTCTGAACCTGTCGAGGATCGACAGCCTGAACATTCAGATCCGCGGTACGTCGGACGGACCACAGGTATTGATCAACGCGGACAACACGGACGAGGAGCGAGGAATGATGTACGTCGATCCGTCGGGCAACTTCCTGTACGTCGATCCGTTCCGATTCGGAGAGTAGGACGACCGTGGCTCTGTCACCGAAGAACCGCGCCCCCGCACTCCGAGCGCGCGACATCGACCGTGGGCTCATCGCGAGCGCACTGGATCAGGCTTACGCCGACGGGCAGTTGAGCGTCGACGAACATCATTCGCGCACCGCCGCGGCGCGGGCAGCGGTCACCCTGGGTGAACTGCACGCACTCGTTTCCGATCTTCAGCTCGACGTCGACCTCCCGGAGCCGACGCCGCCGCGGTCGAGACGGGGACCCGTCCTGCTCCTGGCGTCGGGTGCGGTCGTCGTCCTGGCCGTGGCCGCAGCGGTCATCCTGACGAGCGCGGACGACGAACCTGCTGCCGCGGAACCGACGCAGACCCAGGCGCCGGAGGTGTCGATGCCACTGCCCGGGTCGGTGACGCCGATCGTCGCCGCGCCGTTCGTGTTCGACACCGCAGAAGGCCTCGACGACTTCCGCGCGTTATACCTCGAACGATTCGGCAATTCCGAGGTCGTCGAGCTCAGGCTGGAAGTCGACAAGGACAACCGGGCCGACATCTACCGACTGAACGCCGAGGGACGCGTCGAACGCGTCATGGTCCACGGCGGGTTCGAAGTTCAGCCCGACACGTCGTTGCGTGCCGAAGCTCAGCAGACCTTCGACTGGGCACTGCTCGACTCGGCCGTCGTCGCCGGGGTGATCGCGGGAGCACCGGCCACCGTCGGCGACACGAGGGGCAATGCCGACTGGGTGCAGATCGACAACGACGGTGGTCTGCAACGCATTTCGGTCTCGGTCGAGGCTCCGGACTCCATGGGCGGGCGCGTCGAGACCGACTTCTCGGGCAATCCGACGTACGTCTCACGCGTCGACAACTAGTTTTTAATGTCTTTACAAGATAACTTGTCGCTATGTATGTACATATATCGACGCGATACATTTTGTGTATATGCTCGGAAATCGCATCAGGTTGTGCGGTTCCGGCGTCGGGGAGGAGATGAGCATGCTCGAGCTTGCGATTCTCGGTTTGCTCCTCGAAGCTCCGATGCACGGATACGAGCTGCGTAAGCGTCTGACGGGTCTCCTCGGAGCCTTCCGGGCGTTCTCGTACGGCTCGCTCTACCCGGCTCTGCGTCGTCTGCAAGCAGACGGGCTCATCGCCGAAGACGCTGGACCCGACGCGCTCGTCAAGCGTCGTGCCCGACGCGTCTACGAGCTGACGCCACTCGGCAAGAAGCGTTTCGCCGAGTTGGTCGCGGACACGGGACCGCAGAACTACACAGACGACGGTTTCGGCGTTCACCTCGCCTTCTTCAGTCGCACACCGGCGGAAGCACGGATGCGCATTCTCGAAGGCAGGCGTCGCCAGGTCGAGGAGCGTCGAGAAGGATTGCGGGAGGCCATCTCCCGAGCCAACGGCACGCTCGATCGCTACACCCGCCAGCTGCACCAGCTCGGCCTGGAGTCCAGTGAACGTGAAGTTCGCTGGCTCAACGAGGTGATCGCAGCCGAACAGGCGGGACCGTCGAACACATCGAACCCGAAGAGCGTTTCGAAAGAAGGAGAGCCCGACCATGGGTGAGAACAGCATTCGCGTAGCAATTGTGGGTGTGGGCAACTGCGCCGCCTCCCTGGTTCAGGGTGTGGAGTACTACAAGGACGCGGACGAGAACGTCACCGTTCCCGGCCTCATGCACGTCAAGTTCGGCAAGTACCACGTCCGCGACGTCGAGTTCGTAGCCGCGTTCGACGTGGACGCCAAGAAGGTCGGCTTCGACCTGTCGGACGCGATCTTCTCGAGCGAGAACAACACCATCAAGATCGCCGACGTGGCGCCGAAGGACGTCCAGGTTCTGCGCGGACCGACGCTCGACGGACTGGGCAAGTACTACCGCGAGACCATCACCGAGGCCGACGGCGACGCCGTCGACGTGGCACAGGCATTGCGCGACGCGAAGGTCGACGTGCTCGTGTCCTACCTTCCCGTCGGATCGGAGGAGGCCGACAAGTTCTACGCGCAGGCCGCCATCGATGCAGGCGTCGCGTTCGTCAACGCACTGCCCGTCTTCATCGCCAGCGATCCCGTCTGGGCCCAGAAGTTCGTCGACGCAGGCGTTCCCATCGTGGGCGACGACATCAAGAGCCAGGTCGGTGCCACCATCACGCACCGCGTCATGGCAAAACTGTTCGAGGACCGCGGAGTTCAGCTCGACCGGACCATGCAGCTCAACGTCGGCGGCAACATGGACTTCCTCAACATGCTCGAGCGCAGCCGCCTCGAGTCGAAGAAGATCTCCAAGACTCAGGCCGTCACGTCGAACCTGCAGCGCGAGTTCAACACCAAGGACGTCCACATCGGACCGTCGGATCACGTCGGTTGGCTCGACGACCGCAAGTGGGCGTACGTGCGCCTCGAAGGCCGTGCCTTCGGTGACGTGCCGCTGAACCTCGAGTACAAGCTCGAGGTCTGGGACTCGCCCAACTCCGCAGGCGTCATCATCGACGCGGTGCGTGCGGCGAAGATCGCCCTCGACCGCGGCATCGGTGGACCGGTCATCCCGGCATCGGCGTACCTGATGAAGAGCCCGCCGAAGCAGCTCGCCGACGACGTCGCGCGTCAGCAGCTCGAGGCGTTCATCATCGACGCATAGGCGACTTCGTCGCATGTGAGTGGGAATGTACAGAGGGCTATATGTCCAGTCCATAGACATATGAGAGTCGTATGTCTACGGACATGTGAGACACGCTTGCTGGCGTCGTAGGTGTGGGGCACCTGAATCGGCTAGGGAAGATTCCATGGCCAGAACGGGTGCGC
>NZ_JAAFYV010000066.1:0-8683 GCF_011770055.1 Rhodococcus sp. B10
CACGACGACAACGCCACCCGTCACGACGACAACCACGACCACCCCGCCACCGGTCCCCGCGGACCTGATTGCACCCCAGACCTCCCCGTCGGGCTCGGCGGTGGCGAAGGTGGTGAGCGTCGACGGTTCGCCGACGCTGCAGATCACCGACTCGTCCGGCGAGGTTCAGTACAGCGGACCGATCACGTCGTCCGCGGAATACGGCTACGGGGTGGCCTGGGCGTCGGGCGACCAGTTGTGGCTCCTCGGACCGAGCCAGTTGGTCCGGCTCGACGGCGGGGCGTCGGGGTGGACGAGGACCATCGTGGAACCGACCTCACCGGACATACCCGCGGAAATTGCTTCGCGACTGAATTGATCTCGAAGTCCACCAGACAATCTGGGTAATTCGCGGGCTTTGTTGCAGAATTGGGCGGACAATGGTCGCCAGGCGATGCTAGGGAGGGGCGGGCGATGTCGAATTCTTACAACGGTCTGGACGTGTTCGAGTTTCAATTCGATCGATTCGGTTACGAGCACTCGTGGATCGGTGAACCGACCGGCGAATTCATGCTCGGACCGAACGGTGGCGGAATGATGGAGTTCGCCAAGGCTACGGTCTTCGCTCTTCCCGACGGCGGTGCGCACGAGGTCCACGGCGAGATTCTCGACTGGTACATGGCACACGGGGGACCGTACGGGCCTCTCGGCTACCCCATCAGCAACGAGAAGCCGACTCCGACGGGCTATGGCAGATACAGCTTGTTCGAGCGTGGATCGATCGGGTGGTTGCCGGAAACCGGTGCGTTCGCGATCGGTACGCCCGAGGACGATTCGTTGAATTCCAAATCCGGGACGGACGAAACGGAGTCGATTGCTCTTTCGGCTTCCGCCGTGTCGATTTCGGCTTGAAATACCGCACGTGCGTAAAGAGAGCTTCGGAAAAGAATCGCGGTTTGTTATCGGTCGAATATCCGACCGCAGATAATCGAAACCGAAGTGCAAGTGCGGTCCGACGCCGATCCGTCTGCAACGAATCTCAGAACAGCGTCGGTTCACCGAAACCCGCGACGCGCTCGATCGCCAGGATCTTCTCTTTCGTCGACGGTCCACCCGGCGCGGAGAAGCCGCCGACCTCGCGTCCGCCGCCGAGGACACGGTGGCACGGGACGATGATCGGCACCGGGTTGCGGCCCAGCGCTCGGCCGACGGCCTGAGCGGCCCGAGGTCGGCCCAGCCGCGCTGCCACTGCACCGTAGGTGAGCGTCGCGCCTCGGGGGATGCTACTGGTCACGTCGTACACAGCACGATCGAATTCGGACACACCCAGCACGACGGGTATCGCGGAGAAGTCCGCGGGCGAACCGTCGAGCAGTAGGACGATCTGCATGGCGGCCCGTTCGGCTGTGCCGTCGAGCTCGCCTACGGACCCACCGAACGGCCGCAGGTAGTCGACCAGTCGCTCGTCGGGTTCGGGGAGCGCGACGGCGGTGATCCCATGACCGGACCAGGCGAGGCCGCAGCGGCCAAGGGCGGTATCGAACAGCGCGAACGGCACCAGTCCACTGTATCGGAAATTGGACTTGATTCACGAGGCCGGTCGAGCGAATACTGGCAGGCATGGCCACCCGGGTACTCAACGCAACGTCATTGGCGCGCGATCTAGGTCGATGGCGCACGGACACGGACGGGGCGCCCGGACGGCGACGCACCTCGCGTCCCACCTATCGTGCCCTCGCCGACGGCATTCGATTGCTCGTGCACGACGGCCGTATCCCACTCGGAGTCGGCCTTCCGAGTGAGCGGGATCTGTCGGCGGCACTCGACCTCAGTCGCACGACCATCACTTCGTCGTACGCGGTCCTGCGAGAAGAGGGCTATCTCGTCAGCATGCAGGGCGCGCGCAGCACGGTCACACTGCCGGACATGGCGCGGCCGAACGGACTTCTGCTGCAGACCAGGGAAGTGGCCGGGCCGGTCGTGGACATGAGCCATGCGGCGATGTCGGCGCCGACGGAGGCGATGACCGACGCGTACGCCTCTGCGCTGCAAGCACTTCCGACGTACCTGTCGACGCACGGAATGGAGCCGATCGGGCTCGCGGTTCTGCGTGAATCGATCGCGCGTCGGTTCGTCGAACGAGGATTGCCGACGACGGCGGACCAGATCATGGTGACTTCCGGTGCGCAGCAGGCAGTTCGGCTGCTGCTCGGAACGCTGACCGCTCCCGGTGACCGCGTGCTGTTCGATCATCCGACGTATCCCAACGCGGTGGAGGCGGTGCGACGCGTCGGCGCCCGGGCGGTCCCGGTGCCGATCGGACCCGACGGTGACGGCTGGGACCTCGATGGAGTACGCAGCGCCGCACGGCAAACCGCGTCGAAAGTTGCGTACATGATTCCCGACTTCCACAATCCGACAGGTCGGGTCATGAGTTCGGAGAGTCGCGCGGAACTCGCCCGAATCGCGCGTGAGGTGTCGATGACGCTCATCGTCGACGAGACGATGGTCGACCTGTGGCTCGACGCACCGCCGCCGCCTCCGGTCGCGTCGTTCGGCCGGGTGTCCGGCACGGACATCGTGACGATCGGGTCGGCGTCGAAGTCGTACTGGGGTGGACTGCGGATCGGATGGATCCGGGCGCACCCGTCGTTGATCAGCCGTCTTGCCGGCTCACGTGCGGCGCACGACCTCGGCACGTCCATCATGGATCAACTCGCCGCCGGGACTCTGCTCGACGACGCGGACAGCATCCTCGAGGTGCGACGCGACCAGTTGCGTGAGCGTCGGGAAGCGCTGGAAACTGCTCTGGCCGAACATCTTCCGGACTGGCGTTACCGTCGGTCGACGGGTGGGATGTCGCTGTGGCTCGAACTGCCGACGCCGGTGTCCAGTGCACTGGCGGCGACGGCGCCGTCGTTCGGTGCGGTACTGGCCGCGGGCCCGCGTTTCGGTGTCGAGGGCGCGTTCGAGCGGTTCATCCGCTTGCCGTACACCCGCGAGCCGGTGGAGTTGGCGGCCGCGGTGAGCGCGACCGCCGGCGCCTACCGCGCGCTCGCCCCGAATACGGAAGCACGCGAACCGGCTCTCGTCTTCTGACGTGCGCGCGAATGTATAGCCCGCTGTACATTCGCGCGCACGTGTGCGTCAGCGCCAGACGCTGTCCGCATCCGTTGCCACCGATGGCGGCGGCGTCGGAATTCCATTGGGAGTGCGGGAGAATCGCGGCGCAGGCCGGTGCTGGGTGACGCCGTCGACCTCGATGAGCGTTTCCCGTGCCTTCAGGTGTGGCTGCTCGGACGCCTCGCCGAAGGTCAGGATCGGGGAGACGCACGCGTCCGTGCCGTCGAAGATCGCCGCCCACTCGTCGCGAGTCTTGGACTTGAACGTGGCGGTGAAGATTTCACGCATCTCGGGCCAGCGTGCACGGTCGCCCTGGCCGGGTGTCGTGGCCGGATCGAGTTCGAGAATCCGCAGCAGTTCGGCGAAGAACTGTGGTTCGAGCGCGCCGACGGCCACGTGCTTGCCGTCGGCGGTCTCGTAGGTGTCGTAGTAGGGCCAGCCGGTGTCGAGCATGTTGACGCCGCGCTCGTCGGACCAGGCGCCGACGCCTCGCATGCCCCAGATCATGTGCGAGAGTGCGGCAGTGCCGTCGACCATCGCGGCGTCGACGACCTGGCCTTCGCCCGACGTCTGACGTTCGAACAGTGCGGCGAGAATGCCGAAGACGAGGAACATCGATCCGCCGCCGAAGTCGCCGACCATGTTCAGCGGCGGCACGGGGCGTTCACCCTCACGGCCGATGGCGTGCAGAACGCCGGTGACGGAGATGTAGTTGATGTCGTGGCCGGCGGACGACGCCCACGGGCCGTCCTGGCCCCATCCGGTCATCCGTCCGTAGACCAGGCGCGGATTACGTTCCAGAGCGACGTCCGGGCCGAGACCCAACCGTTCCGTCACCCCGGGGCGGAAACCTTCGATGAGCACGTCCGCGCGTTCGATGAGCCCGAGAACCTTCTCGATGTCGGCGGGGTCCTTGAGGTTCGCCTCGACGAGAGTGCGACTACGTAGCTGCTGGTCGTGCTCGGCGATCTGTCCGCCGCGCTGCACGCGCACGACGTCGGCGCCCAGGTCTGCGAGCAGAAGCGCAGCGTGGGGGCCAGGGCCGATGCCGGCGAGCTCGACGACACGAAGCCCCGTCAGGGGGCCGTTCTTGGATGAATCCTTGTTCGACACGCGTCCTCGTTCCAGAGCAGGGGAGCAGGGTGAATCGAGGTTAACTTATGATTGGACGTCAAAGCGATAGCGGTATGGATAATGAGCGGGTGAGCGAACGCGACGTGCCTGCCCGTATCGGAACCCCCCTTACCCCCGGCGCTACCCGGGTGATGCTGCTGGGATCGGGTGAACTCGGCAAGGAAGTGATCATCGCGTTCCAGCGGTTGGGCGTCGAGGTCATCGCCGTCGATCGCTACGACAACGCGCCGGGCCACCAGGTCGCGCATCACGCGTTCACGATCGACATGAGCGACGGAGAAGAGCTCGAGAAGCTGATCGACGCGCAACAGCCCGATTTCGTCGTGCCGGAGATCGAGGCCATCGCAACCGACGCCCTTGCCGAGGTCGAGCGACGCGGCCGCACCACCGTCATTCCGACGGCTCGTGCGACGCAGTTGACGATGAACCGCGAGGGCATTCGCCGTCTGGCCGCCGAGGAATTGAGTTTGCCGACGTCTCCGTACGCGTTCGCGGACTCGCTCGCCGAGGTCGAGAGCGCACTCGCGACGATCGGGTTCCCAGCCGTCATCAAGCCGGTCATGTCGTCGTCGGGCAAGGGGCAGTCCGTCGTCCGCGGCCCCGAGGACGTCGAAAAGGCGTGGGACTACGCGTTGGCAGGTGGCCGCGTGGACCTCGGTCGGGTGATCGTCGAAGGATTCGTCGATTTCGACTACGAGATCACGCTTCTCACGGTTCGTTCCGCGTCGGGAACCGACTTCTGTGAGCCGATCGGGCACCTGCAGGAGTCGGGAGACTACGTCGAGTCGTGGCAGCCGCAGCCGATGAGCGACGCCGCCATCTCCGCAGCGCGCGAGGTCGCGGAGAAGATCACGACGGCCCTCGGCGGCCGCGGCCTGTTCGGTGTCGAACTGTTCGTCAAGGGTGACGACGTCTACTTCTCCGAGGTCAGTCCGCGCCCGCACGACACCGGCTTGGTCACACTCCGCACACAACGGTTCTCCGAATTCGAGCTGCACGCTCGTGCGATTCTCGGCCTGCCCGTTGATGTTTCGCTGATTTCACCGGGTGCGTCCGCGGTGATCTACGGAGGTGTCGACGCGGAAGGTATCGCCTTCGAGGGCGTCGCCGACGCGTTGGCCGTGCCCGAGACCGATCTTCGGCTGTTCGGCAAGCCCGAGAGCTTCGTGCGTCGACGCATGGGTGTCGCGGTGTCGACTGCAGGTGACGTCGACACCGCCCGTTCCCGCGCCACCGAGGCCGCGGGCAAGGTTCGACCTGTCAGGTGAGCGCCCTCGGTGAAGTTCTGGTCGGTCTTGCGATTCTCGTCGGGCTGGCCGGGATCGTCGTGCCGGTCCTTCCGGGGACGATATTGATCTTCGCCGCAATCGCGGTGTGGGCCTTCGTGACCGGCGGTTCGGTGGCGTGGACGACGTTCGCCGTCGCGACGCTGTTGCTCGTCGCGAGTGGCGTCGTGAAATACACGTGGCCGGGTCGCCGGATGCGCGACGCCGGTATCCCGACGCGGTCTCTGATCGTCGGCGGGCTGGTCGGGATCGTCGGGTTCTTCGTCATCCCGGTCGTCGGTCTGTTCGTCGGCTTCGTCGCGGGAACCTACGTCGCGGAACTGATCCGAATTCGCAGCGGCGCTTGGCAATCCACCATTCACGCCACGAAGGCGGCAGGCCTGTCGATTCTCGTCGAACTGTTCGGTGCGCTCGTCGCGAGTGGAGTGTGGCTCGCGGCAGTGCTGTTCACCTGACCGGAACTACTTGACCCGGTACCAGGCTCGCGCATTGCCGCCGAGGACGGCGGGCAGGTCGCCGCCGACGGCTTCAGCGACGAGGTCGAGGTCCGATTCGCGGAACCGCCGGGGAGCGCGGGCGCCCGGGAGGTCGGTTCCGAACATCAATGCCGCTGGGTTGACCTGGTGGATCTGCTTCATCGTGTCCACGACGTCCATGTCGACGCGGCCGAATCCCGACGCCTTGACGCGCACGCCCCGGTCGACGAGATCGAGAAGGTACGGCAGACCCTGCCTCGACATGCCGAGGTGATCGACGCTGACGGCGGGCAGTTTCGACAGGATCGGTTCGAGCGACATCAGCATCGACGCTTCGACGTACAACTCGGCGTGCCAGCCGACGAGATCGTGCGCCCGTCGGGCCTGCGACGTCAGCGTCTGGACGTCGGTGGCGCCGCGCTTGAGGTTGAGACGAAGGGCTCGCACGCCTGCCTTGTCGAGGTCGAGGATGTCCTCGTCGGTGGCGTCGGGAGGAAGACTCGCGACGCCGACCCAGCCGTATCCGAGCGTCTCGAGAGACGAGACGAGGAAGCTCTGATCGGTGCCGTGGAACGACGCGCTGATGACGGCGCCTCCAGTGATGCCGAGCCCGTCGGTGTCGCGTTCGTAGTCGGCGATCGTGTACGGCTCTGCCCGTGCGCCCTGATTCTCGAACAGCGGAAACTGCGGATCGAGGATGTAACGGTGGGCGTCGAACACACCAATAGCATGCCAGCTCGGTAATTCCGACTTCCCGGGGCCTGCAGCGGTGTTTGAATGCGAGTCATGAAACCCGACTTCTCCGTAGTTCTCGAGGGATACACCTACTTCGAGTGTCCGCGCTGGCACGACGGCCGCATCTGGGTGTCCGACTTCTACAGCGGCCGCGTGCTTTCGGCGAATGCGGACGGTTCCGACGCGACCGTCGAAGCCGAGGTTCCGCAGCAGCCGTCGGGACTCGGGTGGCTTCCCGACGGCCGTCTGCTGGTCGTCTCCATGAAGGACCACACCATTCTCCGACGGGAGGACGACGGGTCTCTCGTCGTGCATGCCGATGTGTCGTCGTACGTGGATGCGAACCTCAACGACATGCTGGTCGACGACCGCGGCCGTGCCTACGTCGGCAATTTCGGGTTCGATCTGATGAATCTGGCCCAGCCGTCGACCGCCGATTTGATCCGCGTCGATCCGGACGGGTCGGCACACGTCGTCGCGAAGGATCTGTATTTCCCGAACGGGATGGCACTGACGCCCGACGGCGAACTGCTGGTCGACGAGACCGTCGGCAACCGGGTGAGTGTGTTCTCGGTCCACCCGGACGGTTCGCTCGGGGAGCGTCGGGACTGGGCGAAGTTCGCCGAACTTCCCGACATGACGGACATGACGACGGCGCTCGGCCAGCTGGTCGTCGCCGCGGACGGATGTGCCATCGACACCGACGGATCGTTGTGGGCCGCTGATGCGCTCGGTCAGCGGATCGTGCACATCGAACCAGGGAAGGGCATCGTCGACCAGCTCGAATTCGACACCGGCGTCTTCGCGTGCGGGTTCGGCGGCGACGATGGACGCACGCTGTTCGTCTGTGCGGCACCCGATTTCAACGAGCATCAGCGCAAGGTCGAGACGGAAGGGAAACTCCTCGCGGTGCGCGTGTAGAGCGTCGGGGGCCGCGGGTAGTCGTCTCGTATGACTTCCCATCGAGACACCGTCGACCAGCTCATGGCCGACAGCACCACCTACGCCGAGGAAGCGGACATCACGCTGCACGACAAGCCGTCACCGCTGTTCGAGCTGCTCGTGTTGTCGCTACTGCTCAGTACCCGCATCTCGGCGAGCATCGCGGTGGCGGCGGCGCGTGAGCTGTGGGCATCGGGGTACCGAACACCGAAGAAGATGGCCGACGCCGGTTGGCAGGATCTCGTCGACGCGTTGGGTCGCGGACACTACAAGCGGTACGACGAAAGTACGGCGACGCGGCTGCAGAAGCTCGGCGCGCGCGTCGGCGACGAATACGGCGGTGACCTCAGGGGTCTGGCCGAGAAGGCCGACGGCGACGTCGGAACCGCGAAGAAACTGATCCAGGAATTCGAGGGCATCGGCCCGACCGGCTCGGACATCTTCCTGCGCGAGGTACAGGACGTGTGGCCGTGGGTCGGGCCGTACTTCGACCAGAAGACGCTCGACGAGGCGAAGAAGCTCGGCCTCCCGACGGATCGGGACGAACTGGCAAGGCTCGCACCGAAAGGAAAAGCCGCGGCATTCGCCGCGGCTTTGATCCGGGAGGCGCTTCGCTAGCGCTCAGCGCATGTGCACGAAAATACGTAGCGGGCTATGTATTTTCGTGCACGTGCGGTCACGCCTTGTCGGGTTCGGAGGCTTTCAGCATGTCGTGACGCTCGACGACTTTGACGCGTTCGCGGCCTTCGGGTTCGCCGAGGGAGCGTTCGTGGGCGTCGAGGCGGTACCAGCCGTCCCAGGTGGTGAAGGGGACTTGCTTGTTTTCGAGGAAGTCGATGACGGCTTGTTCGGTGGGGTCGGTGGCGCCGTCGAAGTTGGGGGCGTCTTCGAGTAGGCAGGCGACGGTTTCGTTGGCGTCGCCTTTGGTGTGGCCGATGAGGCCGACGGGTCCGCGTTTGATCCAGCCGGTGACGTAGGTGGCGGGTACGTGCTTGCCTTCGTGCCCGG
>NZ_JAAFYV010000067.1:0-8170 GCF_011770055.1 Rhodococcus sp. B10
AGGCGCGCACCCGTTCTGGCCATGGAATCTTCCCTAGCCGATTCAGGTGCCCCACACCTACGACGCCAGCAAGCGTGTCTCACATGTCCGTAGACATACGACTCTCATATGTCTATGGACTGGACATATAGAGGGGTATGTATTACCGCGCACGTGCGCCGGAGGCGCCTGCCTGGCTTAGGCTTCGACACATGAGTGCACAGGCGGATGCCGTAGTCGGCGTCGCGACCACCCGCAAGCAGGTATTCGCCTGGGGGATATGGGATTGGGGGTCGGCGGCGTTCAACGCGGTGATCCTGACGTTCGTGTTCTCGGTCTACCTGACCGATGCCGTGGGCGACGACCTGCCCGGTTCGATCTCGGCGACGTCGTGGTTCAGCTGGGCCATCGGACTGTCGGGCGTCGTGATCGCCGTTCTCGCACCGATTTCCGGCCAACGTTTCGACGCGCGAGGAAAGCGCAAGCAGTCACTGGCGATCCTGACCGGCCTGACCGTCGCGAGCATGGCAGGCCTGTTCTTCGTTCGCGACGACTACCACTACCTGTGGCTCGGTCTGGTTCTCCTCGCTGCCGGATCGATCCTGTTCGAGCTTGCCAGCATTCCCTACAATTCGATGCTTCGGCAGGTCTCGACGCCCGAGAACATCGGGCGCGTCTCTGGATTCGGTTGGGCGATGGGGTATTTCGGCGGCATCGTGCTGTTGCTCGTCTGTTACTTCGGGTTCATCACCGGTGACGGCGACACCCGAGGTCTGCTCGGGTTGACCACCGACGGTGGTCTCAACATCCGTCTCGTCGCGTTGCTCGCGGCCGTGTGGTTCGCGGTGTCGGCAATTCCGGTGTTCTTCGCCGTACCCGAGATGCCGTCCACGAGTGCCGACCCCGGCGCCGCGAAGGCCGGGTTCGTCGAGTCCTACAAGGTTTTGTTCCGCGACCTACGCGAACTATGGGTCGCCGACCGCCGCAGCGTCTACTTCCTCGTCGCGAGTGCACTGTTCCGCGACGGACTGGCAGGTGTCTTCACCTTCGGAGCCGTACTCGCCGTCAGCGTGTACGGCATCGGAACCGCCGATGTGCTGCTGTTCGGTGTGGCTGCGAACGTCGTCGCCGGTCTGGGCGCGGTTGCGGCAGGGCGGTTCGACGACCGAACCGGGCCCAAGGCCGTCATCGCGTTCTCTCTTGCGTCGATGATCGTCGCGGGAATCGTGCTGCTGTTCGTGTCCGGGCCCGTTCTGTTCTGGATCTTCGGACTGATTCTGTGTTTGTTCGTCGGCCCGGCTCAGTCGTCGTCGCGTACCTTCCTCGCTCGTCTGGCGCCTCCAGGACGGGAAGGTCAGTTCTTCGGGCTCTACGCGACGACGGGCCGCGCGGTGTCGTTCCTCGCGCCGACGATGTTCGGACTCTTCGTGTGGTTGTTCGACGCCGACCGAGCCGGGATCGGTGGTCTGATCCTCGTACTCGTCGTCGGACTGGCCGCTCTGATGGCGGTCCGGGCGCCCGACAGGGTCTAGACGGCGCGGACGCGGGTGAGGATCTCGTCGGCGAGCCGCGCGGGCGCTTCCTCCGGAACCCAGTGGGACACCCCGTCGAGTTCGACAAACGAGTAGGGCGCGTCGACGAACTCGCCGCACCGCTCGGCTGCCGCGCGTCCGATCGCCGAGTCCTGATTGCTCCAGACGTACGTCGTCGGCACACCTACCGGTTCGAGTGAGCCGAACGCGTTGGTCATCGCGCGATACCAGTTCAGCGCGGCGGTCAGCGCGCCCGGCTGACTCAGGTGCTCGACGTAACGGTCGTCGAGACTGCGATCGGAGAACATCGCACGCAGGCGGGCCCCGTCGTTCTCGAGCAGCACCCTCTCGGCTTTGCCTTCCTGACGCAGCAAGCCGATGTATCCGGATCGCTCCTGCTGATCTTCGTCGTGACGTAGCGCCCACCCGAACGCTGCCGTGTGCGGAACGGATACTGCCGTCAGCGAACGCACGCGGTCGGAATGATGCGCTGCCAGTTGCCATGCAACCGCAGCACCCCAGTCGTGTCCGACGATGTGTGCCGAGTCGAGACCGAAGGCGTCGAGCAGACCGAGAACGTCACCGACCAGATTGTCCGACGCGTACGCGTCGACTCCGGCGGGGCGCGCGCCGGGGGAGTAACCCCGTTGGTCGGGTGCGATGGTCCGCAGCCTGCCTGCCGTGAGATGCGGAACGACCGCATCCCAACACGCGGATGTTTGCGGAAAGCCGTGCAGCAGCACGGTCGGAATGCCGTCGGCTGGACCTGCGACGAGCACGTCGAACTCGAGCTCGCCGAGGGTCACCGTCGTGGCGGTCGACGTCATGAACGATCCTCTCGACTGTGGTCGGGCTTCCAGGCTCCCATGCCGAGCACGACGAGGCGCACCTGTTGTTCGGTTCTGCGCACGAGGTCCTGCTCCTTGCGGCTGCCAGGCCTGTCGATCTCCAGCAGGCCTTCGGCGGCGGTGAGCATCGTCGACACGATCAGGTCGGCGGCCATCTCCAGGTCGTCCACGTTCCACGCTCGAAGGCCGGGCATGCGCGCCAGATCGATGGTCAGTTCGCTGACGAACATGCGCAGCTCGGTGGCGAACGCTCGACGCACCTCGGTGACTCCGCCGTAGCGCTCGCGCGCCAGGAAGCGAAACTGTTCTTCGTGGTTGCGTACCTGTCGGACCAGGATGCGCAACGATTCCGACGCATTCTTGACGCTGGGATCCTTCCTGGCGTCCCGAAGCATCTGCCGAAGCATGCGCATCGAGTCTTCCACCAGGGCGACCCCGAGATCTTCCATCGACGCGAAGTGTCGGTAGAACGCCGTCGGGACGATGCCCGCGGACCTGCTGACTTCGCGGAGGCTGACGCTGGCGAACGACCGGTCGCGCAGCAGCTCCAGCGTGCCCTCGATGAGCGCTTGGCGCGTGCGTTCCTTTCGTTCGGCTCGCGTACCCGGTTCCGTCACGAGTGTCAGTTTATGGCTGTCCACTGTTCGGTCGCCGCCGGCTCGACGAAGAGATTCGTCATCGAGGTGACCTGGGTCACGCACGACTGAGGGTGTACTTAGCGTCACAGCAGCGTTGACAGGTTCCCGTGAGCGTCTGGCACACTTGATTCCAGTGCACAGACGTTCACTGAAACTTTCTCGGTTTCGACCCTGATCGGGAGGCGAGATGATGCTCGGACAGAAGTCGCGACGGTCAAGTCTTTTCGGAAGGTTCTCGGCGTTGTCGCTGTTCGAGGCCATGGCGTCGCCACACGAACTCGATCGCTACCTCGAGCTCGTGGATCCGATGACGACGGTGCGTGATCTGCGCGCCGAGGTCGTCGCAGTACATCGATCCACCGAAGACACCGTCACGTTGACTCTGCGTCCGACGTGGCAGTGGAAAGGGTTCGAAGCCGGTCAGTTCGTGCAGGTCGGCGTCGTCATCGACGGAGTCCGCCACACGCGGTGCTATTCGCCCGCCTGCTCGCAATATCGGTCCGACGGCCTCATCGAGATCACCGTCAAGGCGCATCCCGACGGTCTGGTCTCGGGTTACCTTCATCGCACGGCAGAGCCCGGACTCGTCGTCAGCCTGTCGCAGGCCGACGGCACCTTCCGTGTTCCGACGCCTCGTCCGGCCCGGACCCTACTGATCAGCGGCGGAAGCGGCATCACGCCCGTGTTGTCGATGCTGAGGTCGCTGCTGGACGAGGGGTGCACCAGCGATCTCACCTTCGTGCACTACGCGTACACCGAACGGGACGTCGCCTATCGACGTGAACTCGACGAGATCGCCGATGCGTTTCCGGATGTGCGGATCGTGTATGCCTACACGGACCAGGATTCCGGTGGCGACCTGCACGGCTATTTCTCACGTGCACATCTCGACGAGGTCGCGCCGTGGTTCGAGGAAGCAGAGACTTTCCTGTGCGGGCCGCCGGCCTTGATGAGGTCGGTCGCCGAGACGTACGACGACCTCGGTCTGTCGGATCGGTTGCACACGGAGGAATTCGCGGCGCCTGTCGTGGCCGTCGAAGACGACGTGGACGGTACGCTCACCTTCGCGGAAAGCGGTGTCGTAACCGAGAATTCGGGTCGAACGTTGCTCGAACAGGCAGAAGACGCCGGATTGAGCCCCGAGTACGGCTGCCGCATGGGCATCTGCTTCACGTGCACGTCCGTGAAGAAGTCCGGATGCACGAAGAACGTCAAGACGGGTGAAGTCGACGTCGAGCCGGACAAGGAGATTCAACTCTGCGTGTCGGTACCCGTCGGCGACGTCGCGCTCGACATCTGAACCAGGACAATCCGGAACGGAGAACGATCTTATGTTCGGAATACCTTTTCCCACACTGTCTTTCCCACTGTTCGGCGGGTCTCGCGCGGACGCGCAGCAGGATCTCGCGCCGACAGTGCTGTCGTACGAGCAGGTGCAAGAACTCGGGCGCGAACTCGACGAGCTGCGTGCCCGTACCGTTGCCAAGCTCGGCGACGAGGACCGCGAGTACATCTACAACATCGTCAAGACACAACGTGGCTTCGAGATCGCCGGCCGCGCCATGATGTACATGCCTTTTCTTCCGCCGGTTTGGCTGGCGGGCGTCGGTGCGCTCGGCATCTCGAAGATTCTCGACAATATGGAGATCGGCCACAACGTCATGCACGGCCAGTACGACTGGATGCGTGAACCAGGCTTCAATTCCCGTGTGTTCGAATGGGATACGGTGTGCCCGGCCGATCAGTGGAAGCATTCGCACAATTACATGCACCACACCTTCACCAACATCGTCGGCAAGGATCGCGACATCGGGTACGGAATTCTGCGCATGGACGAGGGGCAGAAGTGGAACCCGTACTACCTCGGCAATCCGGTCTATGCCTTTCTCCTCATGGTGTTCTTCGAGTGGGGCGTCATGTTGCATGATCTCGAGGCAGAGAACGTGATTCAGGGCAAGCGCAAATGGCACGACATCAAGCCGTTGCTGAAAGGCATGTGGCGCAAGGCCGGTCGCCAAGTGCTGAAGGACTATGTCGTCTTCCCCGCCCTGTCCGGGCCGTTCTTCGTCACCACGCTCGTCGGCAACGTCGGTGCGAATCTCATTCGCAATCTGTGGACCTACTCGATCATCTTCTGCGGGCACTTCCCGACGGGCGTCCAGACGTTCACCGAGGAAGAAACGGAGAACGAGTCGCGAGGGGAGTGGTACGTCCGTCAGATGTTGGGTTCGGCGAACATCGAGGGAAGTCCGCTGTTCCACATCATGTCGGGAAATCTGTCCCATCAGATCGAGCATCACCTGTTCCCGGATCTTCCTGCTCATCGGTACCCCGAGATCGCTCCCGAAGTGAAAGCTCTGTGCACCAAGTACGGTCTGCCGTACAACACCGGCGGTTTCTTCAAGCAGATCGGAACGGTGTGGGGCAAGATCTTCAAACTCGCTCTTCCCGATTCGCTGACCGGTTCGACACAGCATGTCGGTGTTATCGTCGAGCGCACGAAGGTTGCGGCCTGATCATGGCCGACATCGCCACAGTCGACAGACCTATGCGAGGGGACGAATCGGTGGTTGGCAAGTTCGAACGCAACAAGGACACCGTTCAGGAATTGACGGAATCGGCGGCCGGACACGTCGGCAAGATCGCCGTCATCATTGCTGGAGCCGTGCGTGATGTGACGCGGGAGATCGGGGACTGGATCTCCGACGGGATCGAGATGCGGGAAGCCGCGCGCAAGGCACGGGACGACGCGTCCCTCGGTACCGTCATCGACGGCGAGTTCGAGCACCGCCGAGACATCGAGAATCGCTGAGCGAAACGACCGAGACCACCCGGCATCACGCCGGGTGGTCTTCGGGTGTCCACGGCCTTCCGAAACAAACTTCGAGAATGTTTGAATGCGCAATCGCGTACTTGCGGACCGTAAATTGCGTTACGGTATTCCCGACGCTCAGGCGCACGTCGAGAAAGGGTGATCCGACATGTTGGTGAACGTGGGGCCGCGACACTACGATACGCCCGTCAGGCCCGAGGAGGAATTCAGGTCGAGGTGCCGCGCAGTCGCCTCCTCCGCGCTCTCCGCGCGAAAGTTACCGGACCCCGGGCAGCTCGACGAGTTGTCACGCGCATCACGAGCGCTGGCGCGCAAGGGCGTTCCACTGCGAGCCGTACTGCACACGATGCATGTCGCAGCCGCGCAGGTACTTCGAGAGAAGGCGTCCACCGGCGACGCGTCTGTCGTCGACGGTGCGGTACTCATGGTCAGCGTCCTCGAAGCCGTGGGAACTGCGGTGTCGGGTGTCTACCTCGACAGCTGCGGATCGAGCACGGGGGAGCGTGATCGCACGCGTCGATTGACCGAGTCTCTGCTGGCAGGTGACGGGGAAAGCGTGCGTCTGGCGGCACGGGCGGGCGTTGCGATCGCGGCCGACTACGACGTCGTCTCGCTGTCCTTCGACGACGATCGCACCGGTCCCGGCGGGGAGGTCGTGGTGCAGAACGTTCTCGACCGCATCGAAGACGACGTGGCCCGGTCCGAGCCGGACGGGACGCTGATCTCGTTGGGTGGGCGCGGCGGTGTGGTGCTTCGGCCCGGTGGTGCACAGGGATCGGTGGAGGGCCTGGTCGGTCGCGTGGAGTCGCTGCTCGGACGTCGTGTGCTCGCCGCGACCGCATCCGCCAGAACGAACGACGTTCCGTCCACCGCGACTCACTGCCGTGAGTTGGTTTCGCTCGCACGCGGTTTGAACTATCGGTCGGGCGTATACCGCACTGCCGACATGGCGTTGGAATTTCAGCTGACGCGACCCGGACCCGGACGGGCGCGGATGCGGGCGCTGATCGATCCGCTCAGCGCGTCACCCGAACTCGTGCACACATTGCAGACGTTCATCTCCACCGAGGCCAACCGACGTGCGAGCGCGAAAGCTCTGTTCGTGCACCCCAATACGGTCGACTACCGACTGAAGCGGATCGAGACGCTCACGGGCGTCGACCCGCTCAGCCCTGTCGGCCTGATGGCTCTCCACGCGGCCTTGGTCGTCGACGCCCTGGAACGTGCGGAGAACCTCGACGTCCCGCCGCCGACCGGTGAGGTCGCCGAGGCGTCCTAGGCCCGGGCCGTCGGCAGCGTGGACGCCTGTCAGCCCGCGGAGATCACGCCGCTGACAGGCAGTCTGCCCGCCGTCGCGTTGCGGAAGTTCACCAGCGCACGTTCGACGTGATTCGGACTGGACACGACGACGATTCCCGACGTCCGCCGACCCGCCAGCAGCGTGACGGTGTTCGCGGCATTTTCGATGGTGGAACGTGATCGGTCCTCCTCCGTGATTCGGTGGGGCGCGATACCGTTGTCCACCAACCAGTTACGCATCGCACGCGCCTCGGTCACCCCCGAACGCGGAACGCCGCCACTCGTGACGATGGGTGCCGCCGGATAGCGCCGGGCCAACGTCAACGCGGCGTTCAATCGGTCGACCAGCATCGGACGCATCGAACCATCGTCGTACAGGCCCGCGCCGAGAACCACGATGGTTGTGCCTGCCTCATCGATGTCCAGCATCAACGGTGCCTGCCTGGTGAGGAACTCGAACTGCGTACACCGGATGATCGCCTGCAGGTCGGCGGACTGGCATCCACCGACCGTCGACACGATGCCGTTGACGACCGTGATCGGTGTGATGTCGGCCTGTGCCGTCGCCGGCAACGACGCGAGTGCGAACGCGGCAGCGGCCGCCGCGAACACTCTCGACTTCTTGCCCCCGCGAACAGATTTCGTTGCCTTCGGACACGTTTCCCCCGCCATTGAGCAGCCCCCCGCCGCGTCGATGAATCGATCCCGAACCACTGTGGCAGGAGTGCAGGGTGTGAGACGCCGGAAGTGCGTTGTGACTGCTGACAACATCGTTTCCCGGTGCTATGACGGCGTCCAAGCGCAGTGTCCGCGGGACCTGCGAAACGCTCCGAACCGAGCGGGTACACTCATCAACCGTGCTCGGGCGGTCACGCCCGAGTCAGCCTCCGTAGCTCAGGGGATAGAGCAAGGGCCTTCTAATCCCTTGGTCGCAGGTTCGAATCCTGCCGGGGGCACCAGGTCAGAGCGGGTTTCACCGGTATCGAACGGGTGGTCGTGCAGCAAACGTGCAGCACGACCACTCGAAATTCACATCCACCG
>NZ_JAAFYV010000068.1:0-6923 GCF_011770055.1 Rhodococcus sp. B10
TGTTCTAGGACACCTACACCTCGACCGCGACAAGCGATACCAAGGACAACTCCACGCCCCCGCCGCCTAGAATCGACTCTCACATCTATGTAGACATCGTGTCTCACATCTATGTAGACAGCACATGGACTCTGGGCCAACTATCCGCGCACGGGTGGCGTAGCCGCATAGGGTGGACGCATGCATGCGATAACACTGACAGAGTTCGGTTCCCCCGACGTCATGCAGTGGACCGAGGTCCCCGATCCGACGCCTGAACCAGGACAGGTCGTCGTCGACGTCGCCGCCACCGCAGTCAACCGCGCCGACCTGATGCAGCGTCAGGGCAAGTACCCGCCTCCTCCCGGCGCGAGCGAAATTCTCGGTCTCGAATGTTCCGGCGTGATATCGGAATTGGGCGAGGGCGTACACGACTGGAAAGTCGGCGACCGCGTGTGCGCCCTGCTGGCAGGCGGCGGCTACGCCGAGAAAGTCGCGGTCCCGTCGGTCCAGCTCTTTCCGATTCCGGCAGGCCTGGATCTGCATGCGGCAGCGGCGCTTCCGGAAGTGGCGTCGACGGTGTGGTCGAATCTCGTGCAGTTCGGCGGTATGCGCTCCGGCCACACGGTGCTGATCCACGGCGGTGGAAGCGGAATCGGAACGCACGCAATCCAAGTCGCCAAAGCCCTGGGCGCGACGGTGGCAGTGACGGCGGGGTCGAAGGAGAAACTCGACTTCTGCGCGTCCCTCGGCGCAGACATCCTGATCGACTACAAGAACCAGGATTTCGTCGTGGAGCTACCCGATGGCGCCGACCTCATCCTCGACAACATGGGCGCAAAGTACCTGGAGCGCAACGTGAATGCGCTCGCCAAGGACGGAAAGCTGATCACGATCGGAATGCAGGGCGGTGTCAAGGGTGAATTGAACTTCGGCGCCCTGATCGCCAAGCGTGGGACCATCCACGCGGCCGGACTCCGCGGCCGACCGGTGACCGGGCCGTCGAGCAAAGCCGACATCGTCGCCGACATGACCGAGCGCCTGTGGCCGATGATCGAGGAGGGACGCGTCGCACCGATCGTGCATGCCGAACTGCCGATCACCGAAGCAGCGGAAGGACATCGGCTTCTCGACGCGGATGCCATCGGCAAGGTGATTCTGCGGGTGAGCTGACCCATGTGCGCGAAAATACATAGCCCTCTATGTATTTTCGCGCACGGGCGCGGCTAGCGAAGCGCCGCCAGCGCCTTCACGAGTTGATCGATCTCGTGCCGCGTCGTGTACGGCGCGAGGCCGATGGTGACGGCACCGCCTTCGTCGTTGACGCCGAGGGCGTCGAGCAGGCGACTCCCACTGTGGATGCCGCTGACCGTTCCGATGCGGTTCTGCGCGAGATGCTCGGCGACCTTCTCGGCGGAGGTGTCGGCGACGGTGAAGCTGAGCGTCGGGATCCGGCTGGGCGCGTCGCCGAGAACCATGACGTGGTCGAGCTTGCCGAGCGCGCGAAGCAGGTAGTCGAAGAGGCGGTCGTGGTAGTCCTGCAGCGATCCGATGGACAGCTGCAGGCGTTCCCGACGCGTCCCCGTCGCCGCTTCGTCGAGGTTGGCGAGATAGTCGATCGACGACACGACACCGGCCAGCAACGCGTACTGGTGACCCGAAACCTCCAGTCGCTCTGCGCCTTTCGCGAACGGGTTGAGCGACATCGACGGAATGCGATCGAGCAGACCGGGATCACGGAACACGAGGGCGCCGACCTTGGGCCCGCCCCACGCAGCGGCACTGACCGCGACGACGTCGGCAGCGAGTTCGTCGATGTCGACGTGCGCGTACGGTGCCGCGCCTGCCGCGTCGACGACGATGAGTCCGCCGACGGCGTGGACACGGTCGGCTGCGACGCGGACGTCGGGCGCGGATCCGACGATCGGCGACGCGGCCGTCATCGCGACGAGACGGGTGGTGGAGGTGATCAGTTCCTCGAACTGCCAGCTCGGAAGTTCACACGTGTCGATCTCGACCTCGGCCCAGCGGACCTGTGCGCCGTAACGATTGGCGATGCGTAACCACGGCGCGACGTTCGCTTCCTCGTCGAGCCGAGACAACACCAGACCGGTCCCCAGCCCGAGCCGAGACGACAGCGACTCGGCGAGCCAGGCGAGCATCGTCGCGCGGTCCGGACCCAACACGACGCCGGCCGGGTCGGCGCCGACGAGGTCCGCGATGGCGGCTCGGGCGGCGTCGAGAAGTCCCGCGCTGCGCCTCGACGACATGTGGCCGGAGGTGTGAGTCGGCGCGCTTCCGCGAAACGCCGTGGACACTGCCGTCGACACACGGTCGGGTATCTGCATACCGTTCTGCGGATCGAGGTGGATCCAACCGTCGCCCAACGAGGGAATCGATCCCCTGACTCGTGCGACGTCGTACCCCATGCCGGACACTCTAGGCGTTGACAACGCGGGCGCGTGTGCCACGCCCCTCGTTCGACAGGACGGCATTTCCTTCGAGCACGCTTGTCTTCCCTCCATGTCCTAAGCCCCTGAACAGGATAATCGGCCCCGCTCGTCGCGCAATCCCTCGTGACGCGTAAGGATGGCTGTATGACGCAATCGGACTCGTTCCCGAATTCCGACAACGGCGACCACGTCGTCGTGATCGGCCCGAACGGACAGCCTCTCGCATTGAGCCGCGAGGAGGCAACCGCTGCCGCCGCCAGGGCGGCGGGAACCGAAGCGCCGTCGAACGACGAACAACCGCTCTCCGAGATGGTCGAGCAGCCGGCGAAGGTCATGCGCATCGGCACGATGATCAAGCAGCTGCTCGAAGAGGTCCGCGCAGCTCCTCTCGACGACGCCAGCCGGGCTCGGCTGAAGGAGATCCACCAGTCGTCGATCCGCGAGCTCGAACAGGGCCTGGCTCCCGATCTGCGCGACGAGCTCGAGCGTCTGGCACTCCCCTTCGGCGAGGACGCCATCCCGTCGGATGCGGAACTCAGGATCGCGCAGGCCCAGCTCGTCGGCTGGCTCGAAGGACTGTTCCACGGAATCCAGACGGCACTGTTCGCGCAGCAGATGGCAGCGCGCGCTCAGCTCGAACAGATGCGGCAGGGCGCACTGCCGCCGGGGGTGAGCATCAACCCCGGTGCAGGCGGTCCTAGTGGCGGCGGTACCGGCCAGTACCTGTAGCCGACCAGCGGAATGACCCGTGGTTCGCTGGGCGGGTAAGGTCGACCGTCGTGTCAGCCCCAGCGAAGAACCCCGAGAACGAAGCAGGAGAGCGCGTGCCCGTTCCCGTTTCGGACTCGCAGACCCTCAAACGCGCGTTCGGCGACCTGAAGACAGGGTTCCGTCAGCGCGAGCTGTGGCTGCACCTCGGATGGCAGGACATCAAACAGCGCTACCGTCGGTCGGTCATCGGTCCGTTCTGGATCACCATCGCCACCGCCGTCCAGGCCACGGCAATGGGACTGCTGTACTCGGTGCTGCTGGACATGGACCTGAAGACGTTCCTGCCGCACGTCGCCGTCGGCCTCATCATCTGGAACTTCATCAGCGCCGCGATCCTCGAAGGTGGCGACGTCTTCGTGGCCAACGAAGGCCTGATCAAGCAGCTGCCGTCGGCGCTGTCGGTCCATGTCTACCGGTTGGTGTGGCGTCAGGTGCTGCTGTTCGCGCACAACCTGATCGTCTACGTCATCATCATCGCGATCTTCCGGCCCACGTTCCACTGGACCGACCTGTCGGCGTTCCCGGCGTTCGCGCTGCTCGCGCTCAACGCGGTGTGGGTCGCGCTGCTGTTCGGCATCATCGCGACGCGCTACCGCGACATCGCACCGATCCTCGCGTCGATGGTCACGCTGCTGTTCTTCATGACGCCGATCGTCTGGACGACGCAGGGTCTGCTGAACCAGGGCGGGCAGGCGGCCGAACGTGCACGTCTCGTCGAGATCAATCCGCTGTTCCACTACCTGGACATCCTCCGCGCCCCGATGATCGGTGAGCCGCAGGAGGCGTACCACTGGTACATCGTGCTCGGCTGCACGGCCGTCGGCTGGTTGCTGACGATCGTCGCTCTCAAGAAGTACCGGGCCCGCGTGCCCTACTGGGTTTAGGGGACTTTCATGTCAGTGAGCATCACGACGCACAACGCCTGCGTCGACTTCCCGATCTTCGACGCCAAGACCAGGTCGCTGAAGAAGGCGTTCCTCGGCAAGGCCGGTGGAGCGATCGACCGCAACAGCTCCGACGTCGTCGTCGTCGAAGCCCTTCGGGACATCACGATGAACCTGAAGGAAGGCGACCGCGTCGGCCTCGTCGGGCACAACGGAGCAGGCAAGTCGACGCTGCTGCGACTGCTGTCCGGCATCTACGAGCCGACGCGCGGCTCCGCGTCGGTCAAGGGCCGCGTCGCCCCCGTCTTCGACCTCGGCGTCGGCATGGATCCCGAGATCTCTGGCTACGAGAACATCATCATCCGCGGGCTGTTCCTCGGGCAGACGCGCAAGCAGATGCTCGCAAAGATGGACGAGATCGCCGACTTCACCGAGCTCGGCGACTACCTCGACATGCCGCTCAGAACCTATTCGACGGGTATGCGCGTGCGCGTCGCGATGGGCGTCGTCACCAGTATCGATCCGGAGATCCTGCTGCTCGACGAGGGCATCGGAGCCGTCGACGCCGAATTCATGAAGAAGGCGCGCATCCGCCTGCAGGAGCTGGTCAAGCGTTCCGGCATCCTCGTGTTCGCGAGCCACTCGAACGAATTCCTCGCCCAGCTGTGCGACCGCGCGATGTGGATCGACCACGGCCAGGTCCGTCAGGAAGGCGGTATCGAAGAAGTCGTCCGGGCGTACGAGGGCGACGACGCCGGTGACCACGTCGCGACGATCTTGAAGGAGCTCGAACGGGACGACAAGAGTGCCTGACGTCGTGGCGCAGGACAAGATTGTCGGAGTGATCGTGACGCACAAGCGTCGCGAGCTCCTGGCTCTTTCGCTCGACGTCATCACCAAGCAGACACGCCCACTGGACCACCTCGTCGTCGTGGACAACGCGCACGAGGATGCGGTGCGCGAGCTCCTCGAGTCGGCGTCGATCCCGACGACCTATCTTGGGTCCCATCACAATCTGGGTGGAGCCGGTGGATTCGCACTTGGAATCCTCTACGCGCTGTCACTCGGCGCGGATTGGGTCTTCCTCGCCGACGACGACGGCCGTCCCGAGGGCCCGCGGGTTCTGGAGACGCTGTACGACTGTGCGTCGAAGCACGGCCTCGACGAGGTTTCTCCCGTCGTCTGCGACATCGACTATCCCGACCGTCTGGCGTTCCCGCTGCGGCGAGGTGTCGAGTGGCGTCGGCTGCGGTCCGAGTTGATCGACCCGCGCGATCCCGACGACGATCTGCTCGAAGGAATCGCGTCGTTGTTCAACGGCGCCCTGTTCAAGGCGTCGACGATCGACGCTGTCGGCGTGCCCGACCTTCGGCTGTTCGTGCGCGGCGACGAGGTGGAGATTCATCGTCGGCTGCAACGGTCGGGCCTGAAGTTCGGTACTTGCCTGACGACGGCGTACGTCCACCCGAACGGCGCCGACGAGTTCAAGCCGATCCTCGGCGGGCGGATGCACACGCAGTATCCGGACGACGAGACCAAGCGGTACTTCACCTACCGCAACCGCGGCTACCTCATGTCGCAGCCCGGAATGCGGAAACTGCTGCCGCAGGAATGGATTCGGTTCGGCTGGTTCTTCCTCGTGACGACTCACAATCCGAAGGGGTTGGTGGAGTGGTTGCGCCTGCGGCGTCTGGGGCGTCGGGAGTATTTCAGGCGCTGACGCCCACGTGCGTGAGAATGTATACCCCTCGCTACATTTCTACTCACGAGCGCCGCGAGTGGAGCATGCGGAACGAGCCATAAAGAACCGAAGGCGCCGTTCTCGGCTACCGTGTGCGCATGACGGAACCGCGGAAGCTGACCGATCGCATTCGACAGTCCGCGCGCGAGAAACTCCAACGCGCGCTGGGTGAAGTTCTCGACAAGCAGACCGCGCAGCTGGCCGAACAGACGAACGATCAACAGGCGAAGCTTCTCGACATCCTCGAACGTCAACGCCGCGAGATCGACGATCTGCACGCCTTCATCCGCGGCCTCGAGATGCGGATGCGTCGGGACATTCCGTATGCCTCCGACGTCGAAGCGGCCGCGCAGAGCGCCGAGTTCGCCGAGGAGATGATGCCGAAGGCACCGACGTTCCTCCGGCCGCACGCGACGCTCCGCTTTGCACTCGGCGAGGTGACCGTGAAGGGCATGGCGTTGGAGTTCGGCGTCGCCAGCGGGACGACGCTCGAGATCATCGCGGAGGAGCTGGCGTCGAACACGGATGTTTCGATCGTCGCCGGGTTCGACGTGTTCTCCGGCCTACCCGAGACGTGGCGTACCGGTTTCCCGAAGGGACTGTTCGAGCAGGAAGGCGAGCCGACGGTTCCGGGTGCCGAGATCGTGCCCGGTCTGTTCGAGGAGTCGCTACCCGGGTTTCTGAAGTCGCACACCGAGGATCTGGCGTTCCTGCATCTCGACGCGGATCTGTACTCGTCGACGGTCACCGTGCTCGATCTGGTGGCGGATCGCTTGGCCGTCGGCACCGTCATCGTGTTCGACGAGTACTTCAACTTCCCCGGCTGGCGGAACCACGAGTACCGCGCGTGGACCGAGTTCGTGGGCCGTACGGGTACCGAGTTCGACTACCTGGGCTACACCGCCGACAACGAGCAGGTGGTGGTTCGGATCAGGAAGGCGCCTTCGGCGCATGTGAGCAGAAATGTGGGCGGTCTCAAGCAGTCATCGCAACGTGCCTGATCATTGGGGGATGGTTGCGATGGGACGTCCGGTGTACACCCATGAGGTGCGGATGCTGTTCTGGGTTCTGTTGGGTTGGGGCTCGACGGTGAAA
>NZ_JAAFYV010000069.1:0-2970 GCF_011770055.1 Rhodococcus sp. B10
TGCACGGCGGTGTCCTACTCTCCCACACCCTGTCGGGTGCAGTACCATCGGCGCTGGAGGGCTTAGCTTCCGGGTTCGGAATGGGACCGGGCGTTTCCCCTCCGCTATGGCCGCCGTAACTCTGTGAAACAGTCACACACGGAACACAACAGGGAACTCGACAGTGTCGAGGGTGTTGGTTCATTCAGTTATCGTGTTGAAACGTGTGTTGTTTCAGATATTGCACAGTGGACGCGTAGCTTCTTTGTGGTAAGTCCTCGGCCTATTAGTACCAGTCACCTGCATCGGTTACCCGACTTCCAGTTCTGGCCTATCAACCCGGTGGTCTGCCGGGGGCCTTACCCCCCCAAAGGGGGTGAGAAACCTCATCTTGGAACAGGCTTCCCGCTTAGATGCTTTCAGCGGTTATCCCTTCCGAACGTAGCTAACCAGCGGTGCTCCTGGTGGAACAACTGGCACACCAGAGGTTCGTCCGTCCCGGTCCTCTCGTACTAGGGACAGCCTTCCTCAAGTTTCTGACGCGCGCGGCGGATAGAGACCGAACTGTCTCACGACGTTCTAAACCCAGCTCGCGTGCCGCTTTAATGGGCGAACAGCCCAACCCTTGGGACCTACTCCAGCCCCAGGATGCGACGAGCCGACATCGAGGTGCCAAACCATCCCGTCGATATGGACTCTTGGGGAAGATCAGCCTGTTATCCCCGGGGTACCTTTTATCCGTTGAGCGACACCGCTTCCACATGCCGGTGCCGGATCACTAGTCCCGACTTTCGTCCCTGCTCGACCTGTCAGTCTCACAGTCAAGCTCCCTTGTGCACTTGCACTCGACACCTGATTGCCAACCAGGCTGAGGGAACCTTTGGGCGCCTCCGTTACATTTTGGGAGGCAACCGCCCCAGTTAAACTACCCACCAGGCACTGTCCCTGAACCAGATCATGGTCCGAGGTTGAGGTATCCAATACGATCAGAGTGGTATTTCAACAACGACTCCACAGTAACTGGCGTCACCGCTTCACAGTCTCCCACCTATCCTACACAAACCGAACCGAACACCAATACCAAGCTATAGTGAAGGTCCCGGGGTCTTTTCGTCCTGCCGCGCGTAACGAGCATCTTTACTCGTAATGCAATTTCGCCGAGTCTATGGTTGAGACAGCTGAGAAGTCGTTACGCCATTCGTGCAGGTCGGAACTTACCCGACAAGGAATTTCGCTACCTTAGGATGGTTATAGTTACCACCGCCGTTTACTGGGGCTTAAATTCTCAGCTTCACCACCACGAGGGCAGTTAACCGGTCCTCTTAACCTTCCAGCACCGGGCAGGCGTCAGTCCGTATACATCGTCTTACGACTTCGCACGGACCTGTGTTTTTAGTAAACAGTCGCTTCTCACTGGTCTCTGCGACCCCACCCAGCTCACGGAGCAAGTCCGATCACCGGGCGTGGTCCCCCTTCTCCCGAAGTTACGGGGGCATTTTGCCGAGTTCCTTAACCATAGTTATCTCGATCGCCTCAGTATTCTCTACCTGACCACCTGTGTCGGTTTGGGGTACGGGCCGTGTGAAAGCTCGCTAGAGGCTTTTCTCGGCAGCATAGGATCACTGAATTCGCCTCAATCGGCTACGCATCACCTCTCAGGCTATGTGAACGGCGGATTTGCCTACCGTTCGCCCTACAGGCTTACACCAGTATTACCACTGACTGGCTCAGCTACCTTCCTGCGTCACCCCATCGCTTGGCTACTACCAGATCAGGTCCCACGCATCCACCCAACGCATCACTCTCGAAAGAGATCCGTCATCGGGATTCAGGGCGGTTAGTATCACTGATTCACCAGGGGCGCGTTCACACGGGTACGGGAATATCAACCCGTTGTCCATCGGCTACGCCTGTCGGCCTCGTCTTAGGTCCCGACTCACCCTGGGCGGATTAACCTGGCCCAGGAACCCTTGGTCATTCGGCGGACGAGTTTCTCACTCGTCTTTCGCTACTCATGCCTGCATTCTCACTCGCACAGCCTCCACACCTAGGTCACCCCGGCGCTTCCACGGCTGCACGACGCTCCCCTACCCACCCACACACCTGGCACCATCCCCGTGGGAACAGTGCGGGCTATTGTGTGAGTGCCGCAGCTTCGGTGGTGTACTTGAGCCCCGCTACATTGTCGGCGCAGGATCACTTGACCAGTGAGCTATTACGCACTCTTTCAAGGGTGGCTGCTTCTAAGCCAACCTCCTGGTTGTCTTCGCGACCCCACATCCTTTTCCACTTAGTACACGCTTAGGGACCTTAGCTGGCGATCTGGGCTGTTTCCCTCTCGACTACGAACCTTATCGCCCGCAGTCTCACTGCCACGCTCTCACTCATCGGCATTCGGAGTTTGGCTGATTTCGGTAAGCCGGTAAGCCCCCTAGACCATCCAGTAGCTCTACCTCCGACGAGAAACACGTGACGCTGCACCTAAATGCATTTCGGGGAGAACCAGCTATCACGGAGTTTGATTGGCCTTTCACCCCTACCCACAACTCATCCCCTCAGTTTTCAACCTAAGTGGGTTCGGTCCTCCACGACGTCTTACCGTCGCTTCAACCTGGCCATGGGTAGATCACTCCGCTTCGGGTCTAGAACACGCCACTACACCACACAAGTGGATACGCCCTATTCGGACTCGCTTTCGCTACGGCTACCCCACACGGGTTAACCTCGCGACATGCCACTAACTCGCAGGCTCATTCTTCAAAAGGCACGCCATCACCCACAGTCACAAGTGACTCGCAGGCTCTGACGGATTGTAAGCGCACGGTTTCAGGTACTATTTCACTCCCCTCCCGGGGTACTTTTCACCTTTCCCTCACGGTACTAGTCCGCTATCGGTCACCAGGGAGTATTCAGGCTTATCGGGTGGTCCCGACAGATTCACAGCAGATTTCACGGGCCCGCTGCTACTTGGGCATCCACACTCGACAGTCA
>NZ_JAAFYV010000007.1:0-160076 GCF_011770055.1 Rhodococcus sp. B10
TACCCCGAAAGGCCTTACCGCTCGACTTGCATGTGTTAAGCACGCCGCCAGCGTTCGTCCTGAGCCAGGATCAAACTCTCCGTAAAAGACTCTCAACCACGCAGTCCGAAAACCACGCAATCAGTTCAAAAACCAAAGAGCCAAATCACTAGCAAAAAAAACTCAACTAGCAAAACAAATGTCCCCTCACCCCAGACGGGAAGAATGAAGCAAGAAGACGTCACACCCACACCCCAAAAGGCATGAGCGCCAAAAACATTCGGCACTGACATTCATCGACACACTGTTGAGTTCTCAAAGAACACGCGCACACCATCCACCCACAGACTCACGCCTGCCAGCATCAAGGGCAACTATTCCAGCCTATCCCAGCTTGGTCTCGGAAGCAAACTTCCGACTCTTGGGGGACACGCTATGTCAGGCACTCCGTACAACCTCGTTGTCTCCAGCCTCTCGGCTCGGAGTCGGTGTCCGTGTCGCTCTGACTCGACAAAAGTTACGCGACGAGTCGCAGAACTCCAAATCGCCTGGTCAGAGGCGGTAGGTCGCGAGGAGAAGCCGTCGGGCACGGTCGAGACGCCCCGAAACTACCGACCCCGCCCTACCGCGTCGACGACCTGAGCGCGTCGCGCGCGAACCTACGAGCCCACTGCGGCGCGTCCACGTCCGTTCGCCCCAAGTAGTACATCGGCCCGTGCGCGCCGATCAGGTCGAGGAACGCGACCGTCCTCTGTCCGGCGATACGTGCGTCCATCGCCCATCCCAGCGCCGCCATCGCATGGGTGGCCAGCTCGTCCCGATGCCGAGCCGACGCAGACGACGCGAGGGCTATCAGGAACAGCGTGCCTGCGTCCTTCTCCTGCGCCTCCCTGCCGATCGGCAACCGAGCGACGCAGTGCTGCCAGAGCCCGACATGGTCGTCGGCCAGGTGGGTGCCGGCTTTCGTTCTCACCAACGTGCCTTTCAGCACGCGTACCAGCCCCAGACTCCTCGCTGCGTCGCGAAGGTCCGTCACCTGGTGATGATCGACCTCTCGCAAGCTCGTTCCATGCCAGCCGATTCCCCAGTCCAGCTCGTCGCGAATGGCCTCGACCAGCGACGGAGGTAGATAGCCTGCCCCGGTGAGTTCGACGCCTCGCTCGCCGACGCGGTGGAGGAACCAAGCGAGTTTCGACATCGCGATCTCCGCGAGTGGGATGTCGACGGAACTCTCGATGGTCAACTCACGGCGAGGCAGCAACGCGGTCAGCTGCGGAACGTCGGTCGCTCGCAACCTGCGCAGCAGTCTCGCAACCAGGGGCGACTCGGCCGCGCTCTCCGTGTCGACGGACCGCGACATGCTGAGCGCGCGCATGCGGAGGTCGACGGCACCGCGGTCGAAGGCAGCGACATCGACGCTGTCGTCGCGATCCTCGGGCAGGCACACGTTTCGACCGTCGAGACAACGGGATCGAGGGTCGTCGACGTGAAAGACGATGTCCTCGAGTTCGACGGTGTGGACCTGTCCGCCACGCGCGTCGTAGGTGTAGTCGAGCGACGCCCCGACCTCAGCCAGCACCGCGTCGATACGCAGGTGACCGTGAGCTGTGTCGTCGTCGACCATGGGGTGTCCGGAGAAGCAGTGTGTACGACGGCCGGACCACCCCATCGCCGTCTGCAGAACCGTGTGCAGTTCCGGCAGCAGCAGGTCCGACCGCACGCGAATCCGGCGCCACACGGCAGGCTCGCCGTCGCGCAGAGTCACCCGCAGGACGAACTGCGCGTCCCGCAGCGGCCGGCCGGTTCTGGCAGCGGGGCCTGCCAACTCGGCCACCGTCGAACGACTCGATGAGTCGTCGGGAAGGTCCGGCACCACCCACAGGTGCCGCGCTCGTCCGCTGCGATTCGGCATGCACCCGACACTAGCGGCGTCGGGCGACAGGCCACGGCGTCACGAGATGTCGGTGAAGAGCCCGCTGTTGATCGCGTCGATGTCGAACGCCAGCTTGTCGATCTGGTCGGCCAGAACCGTCACCGTCAACTGCACGAGAAACTGCTCGTCGACGCCGACGACGGCGTATCTCGTCGTCACGGCCAGGTCCAGTTGCTCGGCAGCGAACGACCCGCGGATGAAGCGTGCAGGCCACGGTCCGAGGTTTTCGGCCTGCGCCTCCAACTCGACCCACCCCGGCATCACGCGAGCGTCGGTGAAACTGCAGTCCAACAGCGCCTGAGCATCGACCGGTTCGGAGAGCTTGCCGACGAGGAGGACGGCATTCGGCGCGAAACCGTTCTCGACTAAGCCTGGTTCGACGAGCACCTCGGTCGCTCCCGGGAACTGGCCCACCGGTGCTGCCTGCCACCCCGCCGGCGCCGACGCGGCGATTCCCAGCGTCGCCGCGAGCACACTGTCCGACGGAGTAACGGCGATCCCGTTCACCGACAGATACTGCGCGACGGTCAAGCCGCCGGATCCGTTGCCGTCTACCTCGGTCATGCGGTGGTCTCCTCGCCGTTCCACGAATTTGGTTGCAACACAGGGTTTCACGCGCGCAAACGCACGAGTTCCTCGAGATAGAGTGCGACGCCGTCGTCGTCGTTCGATTCCAGCACACGATGCGCCACGTTCTTGATCTCGGGCATGGCATTGGCCGTCGTGAGTGGAGTTCCTGCCCATTCGAGCATCGGGAGGTCGTTGAAGGCGTCGCCGACGGCGGCGACGGACTCACGGTCGATACCCAGTTCGGTGCATAATCGCGAGAGCGCACTCGCCTTGGACACACCCGCCGCCGACATCTCGATGTACGGCGCGCCCGAATGAGTCAGCTCGACGCCGCCCACCTCGGCACTCAGGACCGTGCGATACAGGTCGACGCTCGACAGTTCGGGGTGACGCGCGACGATCTTGACCGTCGACTCCTCCTCCAGAACCGTTGTGGAGACGACCATTTCGTGTGGGTGCCGATGATGGTCGGCGAACACGCACAATGCTGCGTACCCGTGTTCGGCAACGAACGCCGTCGGCCCGACCGTCGCGAACACGACGCCCGGAACGAGCTCGCGAACTCGGGTCATCGCGGCTTCGACGGCCGAGGCGTCGATGGCCGTCGTACCGGATATGACTGGGGTGCCGTCGGACAGATCGAGAACGACCGCACCGTTGGCGCCGATCGCTTTCCCGGTGAAGCCGCAGGACCCGGCGAGTTCGTGAATGGAGTGCCTCGCGCGTGCCGTCGCCCACACGATCTCGATTCCCGACGCCCTGGCCGCGGCCATCGCATCGGCGGTACGCGTCGACACCGTCCGTTCGGAGGTGAGAAGTGTGCCGTCGAGATCGGTGGCCACGAGTTGCACAGTCACACCGACGATGATGCCAAAGACGCTCTAGCCTGGACGAGGTGAGCACTCCGAATCTGACATTGAACTCCGGAACCACGATCCCGCAGCTCGGCCTCGGCGTGTGGCAGGCCGCCGACGCCGAAACCGAACATGCCGTTCGGTACGCGCTGGACGAAGCCGGGTATCGCCACATCGACACCGCGGCCGCATACGGCAACGAGGAAGCGGTCGGCCGCGGAATCAGCACCTCGTCCGTGCCGCGCGAGGACATCTTCGTCACCACCAAACTGTGGAATGCGGATCAGGGATACGAGCCTGCCTTGGCGGCGTTCGACGTCAGCCTCGGAAAGTTGGGCCTCGACTACGTCGACCTGTATCTCATCCACTGGCCCCTGCAGAACGACGACCGACTGCTCCGCACGTGGGATGCGCTGGAGAAGATCGCCGACTCCGGTCGAGCGAAGGCCATCGGCGTGTGCAACTTCGAGCCACGCCATCTGCAGATGCTCATCGATCGCGGCGGACGGCTTCCGGCCGTCGACCAGGTCGAGTTGCATCCGCACCTCACCCAGCAGGCCATCCGCGATCTGGCAGGGCAGCACGACATCGCCGTCGAATCCTGGAGCCCACTCGGCGGCACCAGCAACTCGGGGTGGGGTAACGCGTCGAAACCCAACACACTTCTGACCGACGACGTCATCACGCGCATCGGTGAGCGACACGGAAAGTCGGCCGCCCAGGTGTTGATTCGCTGGCACCTGCAGAACGGCTTGATCGTGATCCCGAAATCCGTTCACGACGAACGTATTTCGCAGAACATCGACGTCTTCGACTTCGAACTGACCGACGAGGATCTGAGCGAGATCGCAACACTCGACGACGGCGTACGCGTCGGCGCGCATCCCGACGAGTTGAACCTCGGCGCTCCGGACTAGCGGTTCGCGCGAGGACCGGCCGCACCGGTCGCGGTGATCGACCCCTCCACGTCGAGTGATGCGCGTCACGTGCAACCCACTGCAACTCTCGACGGTTCGTGCCCGCATGGAGTGTGCTGGATCACAGCACACGGACACGAACGAGGGAGTCTTCCATGACCCAGACCATCGAACCGCCGGTTCTCGCCTTGACCCCACAGGAACGCGTCGACGCCTGGTTGGCGGATTTCGAAGCTGCGCTGGCTGCCCGCGACATCGAGCGGGCGGCCGGCAAGTTCGCTGTCGACAGCTTCTGGCGTGATCTGGTCACGTTCACCTGGAACATCAAGACGGTCGAGGGCCGAGACGGAATCGCCGACATGCTCGGCGAGCGTCTGCACGACACGGACCCCACCGGCTTCCGGACGACGGAAACCCCGGAGGAGGCCGACGGCGTCACGTCGGCGTGGATCGAGTTCGAGACCGCCACGAGCCGCGGAAAGGGCCACCTGCGTCTGAAGGGCGACGAAGGTTGGACTCTCCTGACGACCATGCAGGAGTTGAAAGGCCACGAGGAGCGTCAGGGCAGGACGCGCATCAAGGGCGCGGTGCACGGATCGAACGCCGATACCCAGAACTGGGCGGAGAAGAAGGAGATCGAGGAGAAGGAACTGGGCTACACCGTCCAGCCGTACGCGCTGATCGTCGGCGGCGGTCAGGGCGGCATCGCTCTCGGAGCGAGGTTCCGTCAACTCGGGGTGCCCGCCATCGTCGTCGACCGCGGCAACCGGCCGGGAGATCAGTGGCGCGGACGCTACAAGTCGCTCTGCCTGCACGACCCGGTGTGGTACGACCACCTGCCCTACCTGCCGTTCCCGTCGAACTGGCCGGTCTTCGCGCCGAAGGACAAGATCGGCGACTGGCTCGAGATGTACACGAAGGTCATGGAGGTTCCGTACTGGAGCCGAACCACGGCCAAGTCCGCGACGTACGACGAGAAGGCGAAGGAGTGGACCGTCGTCGTCGATCGTGACGGCGAGGAAGTCGTCCTGAAGCCGAAGCAGCTCGTGATGGCGACGGGAATGTCCGGCAAGAAGAACGTCCCGAACTTCCCGGGTATGGACATCTTCGAAGGGGAACAACACCATTCGAGCGAACACCCGGGTCCCGACGCGTATGTCGGCAAGAAGGTCGTCGTGGTCGGCTCGAACAATTCCGCGCACGACATCTGCAAAGCCCTGTACGAAACGGGCGTCGACGTGACGATGCTGCAGCGGTCGTCGACGCACATCGTCAAGTCCGATTCGCTGTGCGAAATCGCCTTGGGCGACCTGTATTCCGAGCGTGCCGTCGAATCCGGAATGACCACCGGCAAGGCGGATCTGACGTTCGCGTCGCTGCCGTACCGGATCATGCACGAATTTCAGATCCCCGTGTACCAGAAGATCGCCGAGCAGGACAAGGACTTCTACGATCGGCTCGAGAAGGCCGGGTTCCAACACGACTTCGGCGACGACGGATCCGGACTGTTCATGAAGTATCTGCGTCGCGGATCGGGCTACTACATCGACGTGGGCGCATCGGAACTCGTCGCGGACGGGAAGATCAAACTGGTTGCCGGACAGGTCGATCACCTCACGAAGAACGCGGTCGTTCTCTCCGACGGCACCGAGCTCGAGGCGGACGTCGTCGTCTACGCGACCGGCTACGGCTCGATGAACGGATGGGTCGCGGATCTGATCGACCAGGAGACCGCGGACAAGGTCGGCAAGTGCTGGGGCCTCGGCTCCGACACCACCAAGGACCCGGGTCCGTGGGAGGGCGAGCAGCGCAACATGTGGAAGCCGACGCAGCAGGAGAACCTATGGTTCCACGGCGGCAATCTGCACCAGTCGCGGCACTACTCGCTGTACCTGGCGTTGCAGATCAAGGCGCGGTACGAGGGCATCGACACCCCGGTCTACGGGCTGCAGGAAGTGCATCACCTTCGGTAGGCGGCCTCGCCCCTCGTGAGTGGGAATGCGCAGCGGGCTACGCATTCCCACTCACGACCCTTGTGCTTTCGCGATCAACGCATCCTCCGACCGCACCTGGTCCAGATTGACGACACGCGTCGGCAGGATCGACGCATACAGCCAATCCGTCGCAACCCGCACGCGCGCAGCCGCCGTCGGCAAGGCGTAGAGGTGATAGCCACGCGCCACGAACTTCGCGACCGGCCCCTTCAGCTGCACCCCCAAAGGCTTTGCGACACCGTCGAAACCACCGAGATCGGCGACGAGTCCGAGATCCTTGTGGATGTACGGCTTCGCCTTTCCGACGCCGAGGCTCGCCGCGACATTGCGCGCCGCTCTGACGCCTTGGCGTTGCGCATGCTGGGCCGTCGGCGGCGTGGGTGCCGACGGGTCGGCGGCCAGGTTGGGCACCGCGGCCGCGTCCCCCAGCGCCCAGACACCCGGGTGGCCGGGCACGGACAGGTCGGGTTCGACGACGAGGCGACCCTTCTCGGTCGGCAACCCGAGCTTCGCGATCAGCGGACTCGGCGCGACACCGGCACCCCATACGAGCGTGCGCGACGGAACGACGGTCCCGTCGGTGAGCGTCACAGTGGTCTCCGTCGCCGACTCGACGGAGACTTCCAACCGGACCTCGACGCCGCGCTCGGCCAGTACGTCCATCGCCTCCTTGCCGAGTTGCTCGCCCAGTTCGGGAAGAACGGCGGGCGCGACGTCGACGAGCAGCCAGCGCACGTCGTCGGGATCGATACTCGCCCACCGTGTTGCGATGCCTTTGATCCAATTCTGCATCTGCGCAACGAATTCCGTGCCGGTGTAGCCGGCTCCGACGGCGACGACGGTGAGTCGTTCCACGCGCTCGGCGCGACCGGCGGGCGTGTCCGGGAGTGTGTCGGCCGCGTCGAGCTGCGCCAGAACGTGGTTGCGGATGAACGTGGCTTCACTGAGAGTCTTGAGCCCGTGCGCGTTCTCGGCGACGCCGGGGATGTCGAACTGCCGCGTCACCGATCCGGGCGCGAGAATCAGCTTGTCCCACTCCAATGCAGTCTCGGACTCGCGGCCCTTCACGCTGAGCCGTCGGCCGTCGAAGTCCACGGAACCGACGTGCCCCAGCACTGTTTTCGTGCGGCGAAGCGTCTGTCTCAGGGAGACGGCGATGTCGCGGGGGTCGAGCACACCCGTCGCCACCTCGGGCAGGAGTGGGCTGTAGAGCAAATAGTCGTTCGGCGCGACGAGTGTGAGCGTCGCCCGCTCGGGTTCGAGGAGTTTCTGCAGAGTTCGGAGAGCATAGAAGCCTCCGAACCCGCCTCCCACCACGACGATCTTCGCCGGCGAGGCCGGAAGCGGTGCTGACGTGCGGTGACGCTGTCGCCATGTGCGCATGAGAAAACCATAATGCGGCTTCGCCGCACGTGCGCGCGAATGTGGCGTAGAGGGCTATACATTCGCGCGCACGTGCGGCGTCATCCACCTACCGCCTCCAACTGCGGACGAATCCTGTCGAGCGAATACTCGATCGACGCCTTGGACGGCAGATTGAATCCGACGACCGTCGCGTAGTCCTGCACCGCGAGACCGCCACCGGCCACCGCAGGCAGAGTGTCGAACCCGGGGAGCGCTTCGAGATCCGCCGCGGTGCCGCCGTTGGGCAGCATGACGACGAGGTCGGCGCTCAGCTCGTTGATCCGTTCGGGACTGAAGACGATGCGACCACCCGTGACATCGGGCGATGCAGCCAGATCGGCCGGAACGCTCATCCCGATGCTGGAGAAGACCTTCGCAGCACCGTCGTCGGGGTTCACGACCGCGACGGCCTGCTGCGTGGCGACGATGTACTGAGCCAGGACGGCGGTCTTGCCGTCGAGCCCCGGGTACTGCTCGGCGATGCCGTTCGTGAAGTCCTGTCCCTCGGCGACGATCGCCGCCGCGTCGTCCTCACGATCGAGAATCCTGCCCAGGGTTTCGATCTGCCACTGCCAGCTGTCGACCGTTGCAGCCTCGGGGAATACCGTCGGCGCGAGCTGGTTCAAACCCTCGAACGGATCCGGGGACGCGATGCCGGACACCAGAATCAGGTCCGGTGCCAGTGCGGCGATCTCCTCGGTCGGTGGGGTGGCGTCGAGCGTGTCCACCGTCGACGAGTCGAGCATCGTCGCATCCTCGGCGAGGCCGGTCTGCCACGGAAACAGCTTGCGGTCGTCGCCCTGGGAACCTGCCGAGACGTAGCCGACGGGTGTGACGTCGAATTCGGCCAACGCGTCGACCCATTGCTGCCCGAGCGCCACGATGCGTTCGGGCGTGCCCTCGATGGTCGTCGACCCCGCCACGTGCTCGACGGTGACCGTCCTCGTGTCGGTCGACGCCTCGTCCTGACTCGCGCTACTGCAGGCCACCAGGCCCGCGACGACCACACCGGCAAGCACGATCCGCGAAAGGATGCGTTTCATGCCGAGGAAGTTAGCACAGCCTAGCCTTGCATGTACTTCTTCAGCTCCATCTTCGCGATCGCGCGCTTGTGCACCTCGTCTGGCCCGTCGGCAAGCCGGAGCGTACGCACGTGGGCGTACATCATGGCCAGCGGGAAATCGTTCGAGACGCCGCCGCCGCCGTGCACCTGGATGGCCCGATCGATGATGGTGAGCGCCATTTCCGGCGCTGCGACCTTGATGGCCGCGATCTCCGTGCGCGCTTCCTTGTTGCCGACGGTGTCCATGAGATGCGCGGCCTTCAGCGTCAGCAACCGCGTCTTCTCGATGTCGATGCGCGCCTCGGCGATCCAGTCCTGAATGTTGGCGCGCGCCGCGACGGGCTTGCCGAACGTGACGCGCGACGACGCCCTTCGGCACATCAGCTCGAGCGCACGCTCGGCGACACCGATGGTGCGCATCGCGTGGTGGATGCGGCCTGGTCCGAGCCGAGCCTGGCTGATCGCGAACCCCTCGCCCGGGCCTTTCAAGACGTCTTTCGACGGCACCCGCACGTCCTCGAACAGGATTTCGGCGTGACCCTCGCGGTCCACGTAGCCGAAAACGGGGAGATTGCGGACGACGGTCACGCCCGGCGCGTCGATGGGAACCACGAGCATCGACTGTTGCCGGTGCGTCGCGGCGTCGGGGTCGGTCTTGCCCATGACGATGAGGACGCGACAATTCTTGTGCATCGCGTTGGACGCGAACCACTTTCGACCGTTGAGGATGTAGTCGTCACCGTCGAGCACCATGCTCATCTCGATGTTGGTGGCGTCGGAACTGGCGACGTCGGGTTCCGTCATCGCGAACGCGGACCGAATGGTGCCGTCCAGCAACGGCTTCAGGTACTTCTCCTTGTGCTCGTCGCTGCCGAACAAGGTGAAGACTTCCATGTTGCCGGTGTCGGGAGCGTTGCAGTTGCACGCTTCGGGCGCCAACAGACTGCGTCCCATGATCTCGGCGAGCGGCGCGTATTCGAGGTTGGTCAGACCGGGCCCCCACTCGGGGTGTGGATGGAAGAGGTTCCACAGACCACGGCGTCGCGCTTCGACCTTCAGATCCTCGAGAATCTGCGGCTGCGCGTGCGGGTCACCCGCCTCACGCATCTGTTCCTCGTAGACCGCCTCGGCCGGGTATATGTGCGAGTCCATGAACTCGAGCAGATCGGATTCGTATTTCTTTGCGCGATCGGTTCTTTCGAAGAACGACACGTGAGATCCCCTCAGTTGGTCCGGCCCATCAATGTCTTCTGGTATCGCCGCATACCGTGCAGCCACCTGTCGTAGTCGGCTCCCTTGCGGCGGTACATCTCGAGCACGTCGGTGTGCGGCAGGATCAAGAACTGTTCGGCGTCCATCGCAGCGAGCACGATCTCGGCGACGTCGGACGGCTCGAGCACTTCGCCGGCGGACAACACAGCATTGGTCGCGGCGACGCCCAGAGCGTCGCCCGAATCCTTGCCCTCGTACAGCAGCTTCGTGTTGACGCCCATCGGGCACAGGCAGCTGACGCGAATACCCTGATCGCCGTACGTGACATTCAGCCATTCAGAGAATCCCACCGCGGCGTGTTTCGTCGTCGAGTATGTGGCAGAACCGATTTGAGTCAGAAGCCCGGCTGCCGACGCGGTGCTGACGAAGTAGCCCTCACCACGTTCCAACCATTTCGGCACGAGCAACTGCGCGGCCCTGATGTGAGCGCGCACGTTGACGTCGAAGGACAGATCCCACTCGGCTTCGCTCGCGTCGAGGCCGGGCGCGCCGCTGATTCCGGCGTTGGCGAAATAGAGGTCGACGGGCCCGTAGGTGTCCTCGGCCAGCGCGATGAGCGCGGTGATGTCCTCGGTCTTCGACGCGTCGCCACCCAGGGAGACCGCGACGCCGGGGCTCGTCTCGTCGATGCGTGCGACGACGTTCGACGCGGCAGTCGGATCGATATCGGACACGATGACACGGGCGCCTTCTGCGGCCAGCCGTTCGGCAAGGGCTCCCCCGATTCCACCGCCTCCACCCGTGACGACGGCAACCTTGCCTGTAACCTTCATCACCCAGGTATATCACCCCGATCTCCGCGGTGCCTCCGCCCCACGTGCGCGCGAGCCCGCGGAGTGACACGAGCACTACGCATTCGCATGCACGTGGCGAGTGAACGCCCGGACCGCGACACTCGGATTCGGCGACCAGACCAGTGCGAGAACAGCATCCACGACCGCGTCCGAGATGGGAACCGACACCAGCCGGTCCGTGAAATCCGTGCTCATCGACCGACTGAGAACCGCGACGCCCATACCCCGCGCGGCCAGATCCGCCACCGCCGCCGGGGCGCTGGCGGCGAACGCGATGTTCGGATTCGCGCCTGTGCGCGAACAGGATTCGTCGAACACCGACCGGATTCCCGTTCCCGGCGGCAGACAGACGACGGGATATGCGCAGAGCTCGCGAACCGTGACGTCCGATCGTCCGGCCAGCGGGTGCTCCGGCGGCACGCACGCCGCAAGCCCCTCCCGGATCAGGACGAGCGATTCGAGCTCGTCGGGCGGATCGGCGGCGGTACCCACCAAGGCGACGTCCAGTGAACCGGCGAGCACACGCTCGATCAGCACATCCGAATTGTCCTCGGACAGAGACACTTCGACGCCTGGATGTTCTCGATGGAACGACGCCAACGCGTCGAACAGCGGGGTCACGGTGCACGCGGTGACCATGCCGACATCGATGCGCCCACGCACCAACAGGTTCACCTCGTCGACGCTGCGCTGCAACGACTCCGCCGACGCCAGAGCTGCCCGCGCGTGATGCACTGCCGCCTTCCCTGCGACGGTGAGCGCGGCGACCCGGCTGCGGCGGTCGATCAACTCGGCGCCGACCTCGCGTTCGAGCGCTTTGATCTGAGCACTGATGCCCGACTGGCTGATGTTGACCCGCTCCGCTGCACGCGTGAAATTGGCTTCCTCCGCGACGGCGACGAAGTACTCGAGCTGACGGAGTTCCATAAGCTCTGATTCTAGTTTCCATCGGAACAATGCGTTGGACTTCTGAAAGACGCCCTTGCAGGCTGAAGAACATGACACAGAACAAAGCAATGACCCCGGAAGACATCACGCGACTGTTCGTCGAGCGCTCGAACGCAGGCGATGCGGACGGCGTCGCCGCCCTCTACGACGAGAACGCTGTCATGGCCTACCCCGCTGGTCGGACAACGGTAGGACGGGCAGCGATCCGCGACCTGTGGGCGTCCGTGTTGGCCCACGGCCCGCATTTCGAGTACGAGGAAGGCCTCCCGACGCTCGTCCACGGCGACATCGCCCTGACGTCGACAGCCCCGAAGGACGGGGCGGGCGCCCGAGCGCAGGTCGTCAAGCGTCAGGCAGACGGCTCCTGGGTGCGCATCATCGATCAGCCGGAGTTCACCCCGACCTCGTAGGGCCATTCCGTCGGCGCTCTGACAGTATTCCTCTCCGTGATACCGCAGCGGCTGACCCGGACCATCGATGCGGTCGCGCGACGGCTGGGCCGCAGCAGCGCCGCGCTGCACGATCAGGTCCAGGACTTCGGAAGCGACACGCACCCGTGGTTCCTCGGCGCCGAGGAACGCGGTAACCCCGACACCCGCATCGCGGCATGGACCGTCGGCAACCGCGTCACGACGCTCGTCCACGGCAAGCCGTATTTCGCGGCCCTCGCCGACGCGCTGGCCGTGGCCGGAGACGGCGATCTGGTGATGTTCACCGATTGGCGCGGCGACCCCGAGCAATTCCTCACCGACGACGGCGTCACCGTGGAGGACGCGTTGGCCGACGTGGCCGGGCGCGGTGGCGTCGTCAAGGGAATGGTGTGGCGGTCGCACATCGAGACGCTCGGTTTCACGGGCCCGAAGAACCGCAAGCTCGCCCTGAAGCTCGAAGAGGCGGGCGGCGAGGTGATTCTCGATCAACGCGTGCTGGCATTGGGCAGTCATCACCAAAAGTTCGTCGTGATCCGCTACCGGGAGGCCGACCGCTCCGACCTCGCGTTCGTCGGGGGCATCGATCTAGCCCGTGCCCGACGCGACGACGCGGATCATTTCGGTGACCCCGTCAGTCGGCCGTTTCCGCCCGAATACGGGGAGATCCCGGCGTGGCACGACATTCAGGTGCAGATCGAGGGCCCGGCGGTACGCGACGTCGAAGACGTCTTCCGCGAGCGATGGGAAGACCCAGCCGCGCTGTCGCGACTGCCCTGGCATGCGATTCCCGACGCCATCCGCGGTGCGACGCGTGAGCCGTCGGACCTTCCCGAGCAGCTGCCCGCGTCGGATCCGGCGGGTTCGTGCGCGATCCAGCTGTTGCGCACGTACCCGCGTCGACGCCCGGCGTACCCGTTCGCGACGAAGGGTGAGCGCAGCACGGCCCGCGCCTACGCGAAGGCGCTGCGCCGGGCGCGACGTCTGATCTACGTCGAGGACCAGTATCTGTGGTCGGTCGACGTCGCCGAGGTGTTCGCGGCCGCGTTGCGTCGGGCGCCCGAACTGCGGTTGATCATCGTCGTGCCGAAGCATCTCGACGACGACAGCGCGATCACCATTCCGTCTGCCCTGCTGGGGCATTCGGCCGCACTCGACGTCATTCGCGACGCCGGCGCCGACCGCGTTCTCGTGCTCGATCTCGAGAACGACCGCGGCATACCGGTATACGTGCATTCGAAGGTGTGCATCGTCGACGACGTCTGGGCCGCGGTGGGTTCCGACAACTTCAATCGTCGATCGTGGACCCATGATTCGGAACTGACCGCGGCGATCGTCGACGACGAGAAGGATCCGCGCGAGCCCACCGACCCATCCGGTCTCGGTGACGGCGCCCGGGTGTTTGCACGGGACTTCCGCCTCGAACTACTCCGTGAGCATCTGGGCCGCGACGTCGGGGACGACGACGATCTCGTCGACCCCGCGTCGTGCTTCGACACCGTCGCGGCGCACGCGGATCGTCTGGACGCGTGGCACGAGAACCCGTCCGGCGGTCCGCGTCCTGCCGGGCGGCTGCGGCGTCACGACATCGACGTGCCGCCCGTGTGGCAGCAGCGTCTCGCGTCGGTGGCGTACCGGTTGTTCGTCGACCCGGACGGCCGCCCTATCGGAATGCGGTTTCGCAAGAAGTTCTAGGGCGTCTGCGGCACCCGTGCGCACATGGTTGGCACGGGGTCCAACTTTTCACGCACGGGTGCGGAGCGCCTCCACCACCCTGTCGGCCAGCGGCTTGGTCGACGCAGGGTTCTGCCCGGTGTAAAGATTCCTGTCGACGACGATGTGCGGCTCCCACGCGTCACCGGACGAGAAGCGGGCACCCGACTCGCGGAGTCTGCTTTCCAGCAGCCAGGGAGCCTTGTCGGCCAGACCTGCCTGTGTTTCCTCTTCGTCGGTGAAGCTGGTGAGCTCGTAGCCGTCGAACACCCAGGTACCGTCCTGGCGCGTGGCCGGCAGGAACGCGGCAGGTGCGTGACATACCGCGGACACGAGCTTTCCTGCGTCGAGAAGCTCGGTGATGATGGCACCGACCTGCGGCGACACCGCCAGATCCTCCATCGGTCCGTGTCCGCCCGGGACGAAGATGGCGTCGTAGTCGCCCGCCTTCTGGTCTTCGAGCACCGCGGGGCTGCGCAGCACCGAATCGACGGACTCCAAGTACTTCTTCAGCTCGTCGACCTTGGCTTCGTCACCACCGTTGGCGTCGACAGCGAGAGATCCCTCGTCGACGACGGTCGGCTTTCCACCCGGCGACGCGACCGTCACGTTCCAGCCTGCCTCGACAAATGTGCGGTGAGATGCGACGAGTTCTTCGGCCCAGAAGCCCGTCGGATGTTTCGTGCCGTCCTTCAGAGTCCACTGATCGGCGGACGTGACTGCAAAAAGTAGATTCGTCATGCCCCGTCGCATGCCCGATGACGGCATCGCCCAATCGTGCCTGGCCGAGCGCGGACGGAACGGACGTCAGCGCTCCCGCGGCACCGCGGTCGTCCGGCGTCGGACCAACGTGGGCGCCAGCACGACATCCTCGGCCTGTTCACCTGCCAACCGAGCGAGCCCGCTGTCGACGGCCGCGTCGGCCACGGCGGCGACATCGTGCGAGATCGACGTCAATTGAATGTGCGCGATTCGCGACAGACGCGAATCGTCGTATCCCACAACGGAAATATCGCCCGGCACGTCGATGCCCCGTCGTAGAAGGTGATCGAGAACTCCGGTCGCCGAGTTGTCGTTGAACGCCACGACCGCCGTCGGTACCTCACCCGACGCCAACAGCTGCCGCATTCCCTCCGCGCCTTCGGTTTCCGTCATTCCACCCGCGACGACGCGAGCGTGCTCGTCGAGGCCGTGACGTCGAATGGCCGCGAGAAATCCCTGGCGTCTGTCCTCGGCTCCCGGCGCTGCAGCTCCGTCGATGTGCGCGATGCGCCTGTGCCCCAACTGGACGAGATGGTCGACCGCCGTGCCGATGCCGGCCACGTCGTCGCCGCGGACCGATCCGATGGCGTCGACGCCGCTCGACCGCAGCAGCGCGACGACGGGAATACGCGCGTCGATCTCGGTGAGTTCCCTTGTCCCCAAGCCGGATCCGAGCAGAAGCGCCACGTCGCATCGTTCGCGCACGAGTGCTTGCACCGCACTCTCTTCGTCACGGGTCGGGGCCACCGCACTGAGCATGACGTCGTAACCATGTCGTTCCGCGGCCGTATAGACGTGTTCGACGAGGTCGCCGTGGAACGGTTGCTGCAGATCGAAGGTCACCCCGAGGAGTCGCGACTGGGTCTGCCGCAGCTTCTGTGCCCGACGGTCCGGCACGTACCCAATTCGGTCGGCGATCGCCTTGACTCGGTGCCGAGTCTCATCGCTCGCCCCGGGGACACCACGCATGACGATGGACACCAACGCGGGAGAAACGCCGGCGATGCGTGCGACGTCGGCCATCGTGGGTCTGACGCCGTCGATCTCCTCGGCCACTCGTCGTTCCTTCCTGCTCGCTCCTGGGAAACGCTAGTGGACCGAGCCGTCCCGAACATCATCCGCCGGATTCGAACATATGCACTAACAGGGTGTGGATAGATCTGTGGAAATCTCGAGGACCGTCGGCCGGAAGCTGTGGATGGGCTGGGGATGAAACCGGGGTGGTCGGGCATTCCCCCAGCACAGGGCATGTGTACAAGAATTACACCCCTGTGAGTAAAGCCGTCGGCAGGGGTGTGGACAACCGTTCAACTACGAGGCGGGCCGCTGCTGCGGATTGCCGGAGAACAACTGACTGAGCGCGACACCCCGTCATCCCATCCCGGGTGGCGGGGTGTCGCCATGCCAGGTGACCGCCTCGACAGGCAGCGATCGTTCACCACGCACGATCGCGATGGCGTCGTCGAGGTCGAGCACGATATCCGCGTCGGCGGAATCGATTTCGTTGTCGTGATGCTCGATGTCACCGTCGGCAACCAGGACGTGGAACGTCGGCTCGCTTCCGATCCGCACGTTGACCGTCCCCTTTCCGACGCGTTCCGCGATCGCACGACCGATCGGGAACGCCATCCAATGCGCGCGGACGGCATCCTTGTCGCCGCGCTCGCCCAGACGGCCCGCACCCCATTCCGAGAGTGCCCTCAGCGCCGGCCGTAGGCCCTCCCCTTCCTCGGTGAGTTCGTACACCGAGGCATTGGTGGGCGGCCCGATCAGACGCTTCGCGACGACGCCGTCCGCTTCGAGGTCACGCAGACGAGCCGCGAGAACGTCCGTGCTGATTCCCGGCAGGTCGGCGAACAGGTCGCTGTAGCGACGGGGACCGCCGCAGAGCTCGCGCACGACGAGCAAACTCCACCGATCACCGACGATGTCGAGGGTTCGGCCTATGGCGCAGTACTGCTGATAGCTCCGACGTGGCATGCTTGCCATCGTAGACGGTCACTTGGAAAATCCAAGCGAAAACTTGGGCAAACCAAGTAGGTTGGGTGACTCCACCACGGAAAGGAACCTTCATGCAGGTCAGGCAGTCGAGCAAGCTCTCCGGTGTCTCGTACGAGATTCGCGGACCCGTTGCCGAACACGCGGCTCGCCTCGAGGCCGAGGGACACCACGTGGTGAAGCTGAACACGGGCAATCCCCTCGAGTTCGGGCTGGACGCACCGCAGGAGATTCTGTCCGACATCGTGCGTATGCTCCCGACGTCGTCGGGATACTCGACGTCCAAGGGGCTGTTGCACGCGCGCCGCGCCGTCGCGCAGTACTACGAGACCCGCGGAGTCCAGGACGTCGACGTCGAGAACGTCTTCCTCGGCAACGGCGTCTCCGAACTGGTGATGATGTCGATGACGGCGCTGCTCGAAACGGGCGACGAGGTGCTCATTCCTGCGCCCGACTTTCCGCTCTGGACCGCGGCCACGACCCTCAACGGCGGGCGCGCCGTGCACTACGTGTGCGACGAGGCGTCCGACTGGTTCCCCGACGTCGACGACATCGCGTCGAAGATCACCGACCGCACGCGGGCGATCGTGCTGATCAACCCCAACAACCCGACCGGCGCCGTCTACCCCGACGAGGTCCTGCTGCAGATACTCGAACTGGCGCGCCGGCATCAGCTCGTCGTGTTCTCCGACGAGATCTACGACAAGATTCTGTACGACGGCGCCACCCACACCAGCACTGCAGCATTGGCGTCGGACGTTCTGTGCGTGACGTTCTCGGGTCTGTCCAAGGTGTATCGGAGCGCGGGTCTGCGGGCCGGATGGATGGTGCTCACCGGTGCATCCGTCGACGCGTCGAGCTACATCGAGGGACTCACGATGCTGGCCGGTCTACGTCTGTGCCCCAATGTGCCTGGACAGCAGGCTATTTCGGTCGCCATCGGCGGGCGTCAGAGCATCTACGAGTTGACTGCACCCGGCGGCCGCCTCTACGAGCAGAGCACCCAGGCGTGGAGGTCGCTCAACGACATTCCCGGTATCTCCTGCGTCAAGCCCAAGGGCGCGCTGTACGTGTTCCCGCGCATCGACCTGGACTACTACCAAATCCACGACGACGAGAAGTTCGTCCTCGATCTGTTGCTGCAGGAGAAACTGCACATCGTGCAAGGAACGGGATTCAACTGGCCGCGGCCGGATCACTTCCGCATCGTGACGCTCCCTCACGCGGACGACCTCGAAGCCATCATCGGGCGCATCGGGAAGTTCTTGGCCAACTACAAACAGTGAGCTCGGCCGGGGGCACACCAAAAAGCAAGAACCCCGGCGCGCTGGTGCGCGTCGGGGTTCTTGTCGGAGCCGCCTAAGAGAATCGAACTCTTGACCTTTTCATTACGAGTGAAATGCTCTACCGACTGAGCTAAGGCGGCGTGCCTTTCGGCGTTCGTGAGTCTAACGGAGCAACCCGCGGAAAATGAAATCGGCACGTCAGCGGGGGTTCAGCGGCCTCCGTGGCGCATCGATGGACCGCGGCATCCGATAGACAGCTGGCGTGTGCCATCCATGCTGATGGGCTGGGCGAACGTCAGCGCAGCGCCGCACCCAACTGCGCGACCATCGCGTACACCGCGAACTTGGGCTTCGAGTTGAGTGCCAGCGCTTCGCGGCAGTCGAGGATCGCCTCGATGCTCTTCAGGAGAGCCTCGGGCGACGCTCCCCTGGCCATTCGCTCGATCTGATCGGCCATGTCCGGGTGATTCAGCGTGGCCGTCGACCCGTACGACCGCGCCAACGCATCGCGGTACAGGCCGGCGAGGTCGATCAGCGCGCGGTCGAAGGAGTCACGCAGATTGCGGGTGCGCCTCGATTTCTGACGCGCCTCCAACTCCTTGATGACACCCGCCGACCCGCGTAGCGCTCCCGCCGCGCCCTTGCCGGTGCCGCCCGCACCGAGTGCCGTCCGCAGTTCTTCCATTTCGACGCCGTCGAGCGCGTCGCTGATCTCGGCAGCCTCGAGTTCGGCGGCTTTCACCATCTCCTCGGCCGCGAGGTACGCCTGATTGGGTCTCGCAGCCGCGGACGCCAGCCCCAACGCGCGCTTGCGTCGCGCACGTGCGTCTTCGTCCTTCGCGAGCCTGCGGGCCCGTCCGACGTGACCACCGCTGATCGACGCCGCCCACCGGGCCGTCTCCTCGTCGAGCTGATCGCGCGTCTGCAGTACCTGCGCAATGGCCGACGACGTCGGCGTGACGAGATGAACGTGCCTGCACCGGGACCGCAAGGTGACCGACATGTCCTCCGGATCGGTCGACGGCGCACACAGCAGAATGACCGTCCGCTCCGGCGGCTCCTCGACGACCTTCAGCAGCGCGTTCGCGGCGGCCTCACTGAGACGATCGGCATCCTCGACGACGACGATCTGCCACCGCCCGGTGCTCGGACGACGCGCGGCGATCTGCACGATGTCGCGCATCTCCTTGACGCTGATGCTCAAGCCCTGCGGGATGATGCGTCGGACATCGCCGTGGGTGCCTGCCATCGTCGTCGTACATGCGTGGCACTCGCCGCAGCCGGGCGTCCCCTCGCTGGTGCATTGCAGGGCTGCAGCGAAACACAGGGCGGCGATCGAGCGTCCGGACCCGGGAGGGCCGGTGAACAGCCAGGCGTGTGTCATCGCCGACCCGCCGTCACCGAGGCGAGCGCCGACGGCTGCACCCGTCAATTCGGCTTCGACGTCCTCTTGGCCGATCAATCGATCGAATACTCCCGCCATGGAAGGCAGCCTAGTCGGCGGGTCCGACGTCTCTTCTCCACGTCCTCGAGGAGCAGCGCGGATGTTGTGCCACAGTCACCTCGGCATCGATGGACCGCAGCAACCGTTGGACAGCTTGAATGGTCCATTCATGTTGACGGACAACATGAATGGACCATTCAAGCGAATAGCCAATGGCGGCGAGCGACCGAAGGAGCTCGCTACTCCTCGGACGCCGGCGGTGCCTTCTTCGCTGCAGCCTTCTTGGCGGGTGCCTTCTTCGCAGGCGCTTTCTTGGCCGCCGTTTTCTTCGCTGCAGCCTTCTTCGCGGGCGTCTTCTTGGCAGCCGTCTTCGTGGCCGTCTTGGTCGCGGTTGCCTTCTTGGTGGCAGCCTTCTTCGTGGCCTTCTTCTTCACCGGGCCACGAGCACGCCTGTCCGCCAACAGCTCCGACGCGCGATCGTCGGTGATGGACGCGACGTCGTCGTCCTTGCGCAGGCTGGCGTTGGTCTCGCCGTCGGTGACGTACGGACCGAAACGACCGTCCTTGATGACCATCGGCTTCTCGCTGACCGGGTCGACGCCCATCTCACGCAGCGGCGGCTTGGCCTCACCCTGACGGCCGCGACGCTTCGGCTCGGCGTAGATCTTGAGCGCCTCGTCGAGGGTCACGGAGAACAGCTGGTCTTCGTCGGCCAGCGAACGAGAGTCCGTGCCCTTCTTCAGATACGGACCGTAGCGGCCGTTCTGCGCGGTGATCTCTTCCTTCGACTCGGGGTCGACGCCGACGACACGCGGCAACGACAGCAACTTGAGTGCGTCGTCGAGCGTGATGGTCGCGAGATCCATCGATTTGAACAGCGAACCGGTACGAGGCTTCGGTCCGGCGACCTTCTTGGCGGCCTTCTTCGCAGGTGCCTTCTTGGCCGCAGCTTTCTTCACCGCGGTCTTCGTCGAACCGCCACCGTCGTCACCTGTGGGAATCGGAACGATGTCCGGTTCCGGGGCAGCAGGTTCCGGCTCCGGCTCGGGAAGGATCTCGGTGACGTACGGGCCGAATCGTCCTTCCTTGGCGACGATTTCGTGCCCGGTCAACGGATCGGCACCGAGACGACGGCCCTCCTGCGGCGTCGAGAACAGTTTCTCGGCGACGTCGATGGTCAGCTCGTCCGGCGGAAGGTCGTCGGGCAGGTTGGCGCGCTGCGAGATCGGATCCCCGTCGGGATCGTCGTCGTTTTCGATCATCCGCTCGAGGTACGGACCGTAACGGCCGACGCGAACGTGGATCTCGCGCCCCTCGGCGTCGTCGAACAGCCGGATCGAGTTGATCTCACGCGCGTCGATGTCTTCGAGGTTGGTGCCGACCATCTTCTTCAGACCACCGGATCGGGCGACCGACCCTTCGGCGCCGGTGTCGCCACCGAAATAGAAGCTCGTCAACCAGTTACCGCGACGTTCGCGGCCACCGGCGATGGCGTCGAGATCGTCCTCCATGCCTGCCGTGAAGTCGAAGTCCACGAGCCGGCCGAAGTGCGCTTCCAACAGACCGATCACCGAGAACGCGACCCACGACGGCACCAGCGCGCTACCGCGCTTGTAGACGTAGCCGCGGTCGAGGATGGTCTTGATGATCGACGAATAGGTCGACGGGCGGCCGATGCCCAGCTCTTCGAGCGTCTTGATGAGCGACGCCTCGGTGTACCGAGCGGGCGGGTTGGTCGTGTGGCCGTCGGGGTCGAGCTTGGTAGCCGTGACGGCGTGGCCCGCCTTCAACGCAGGCAGGCGCGACTCTGCGTCGTCGGACTGGCCACCGGCCTCGTCGTCGACGCTCTCGACGTACGCCTTGAGGAAGCCGGCGAACGTGATGGTGCGGCCCGACGCGGAGAAGGTGCACTCCTCGCCGGTTCCTGCGGTGCCGGTGATGCGCAGCGTCAGCGTCGTACCGCGGACATCGGCCATCTGCGACGCCACCGTGCGCTGCCAGATGAGCTCGTAGAGGCGGTACTCGTCGGTCTGCAGTGCCGAGTGCAGCTGGCCGGGAGTCTGGAAGACGTCACCGGCAGGCCTGATCGCCTCGTGAGCTTCCTGGGCGTTCTTGACCTTGCGCGTGTACTGCCTGGGCGACGGGTGGACGTATTCCGCGCCGTACAGCTCGGTTGCCTGCGCACGTGCCGCGGAGATGGCCGACTCGGACAACGTGGTCGAGTCGGTACGCATGTAGGTGATGTAGCCGTTCTCGTACAGACGCTGCGCGACGCGCATGGTCCGCTCCGAGCTGAACCGCAGCTTGCGGCCTGCCTCCTGCTGGAGGGTCGACGTCATGAACGGCGGGTACGGCTTGCGGGTGTACGGCTTGTCCTCGGCCGACGCCACCGTCAGATCGACGCCCTCGAGCGCTTCGGCCAGGCGACGTGCCCGCGACTCGTCGAGCACGGTGACGGCGTCCGACTTCAGCTTGCCGTCGGCACCGAAATCACGACCTGCGGCGACGCGTGCGCCGTCGACGTTGACCAGACGTGCCCCGAAACTGCGCGGCGACTGATCGGCACCGGCGTCGAGCGTCGCCGAGATGTCCCAGTACTCCGCGGTGCGGAACGCCATGCGATCGCGCTCGCGCTGGACGATGATCCTGGTCGCGACGGACTGCACGCGGCCTGCCGACAGCTTCGGCATGACCTTCTTCCACAGCACCGGGCTGACCTCGTAGCCGTACAGGCGATCGAGGATGCGACGGGTCTCCTGTGCGTCGACGAGGTCCTGGTCGAGCTCACGCGTGTCGGCAGCGGCCGCGAGGATCGCCGGCTTGGTGATCTCGTGGAAGACCATGCGTCGAACAGGGATCTTGGGGTTCAGGGTCTCGAGGAGATGCCACGCGATGGCCTCGCCCTCGCGGTCGGGGTCGGTGGCGAGAAAGAGCTCGTCGGCATCCTTGAGCAGGCCCTTGAGCTCGGCGACCTTCCCCTTCTTCTCCGGAGAGACGACGTAGAGCGCCTCGAAGTCGTGGTCGACGTCGACGCCGAGCCGCGCCCAGGGCTCTCCCTTGTACTTGGCCGGCACGTCGGCCGCTCCGCGCGGCAGATCTCTGATGTGACCGACCGACGCCTCGACGACATAGTTCTTGCCCAGGTAAGGGGCGATCTTCTTCGCCTTGGTCGGGGACTCGACGATGACAAGGCGGCGCGGCTCCGCAGAGCCGGTGGTGGTGCCCCCCGAGCCGTTATTCCGTGCTGCCACCTTGCTGCCGAACCTTCCTTCGTCGCGTTCCCGACAGTCGATCTGCGGGAATTGTCTACCTCATCAATCCGACAATTTTGCCGGTGCGTCTGGTAACAGAGTGGCATACGCCGTCAAAACACTGTCAGATCAGCTGCGGATTCGCCTACTCGGCACGTGGCCAGCTGGCGCGTGCGGTGTCGTTCCGGGGCGGCATTCCGACGTTCTCCACCAGCCTCGACAGACGCCGACGCCCCGTGACGCGTAGCCCCGGCATGGAACCACGAGTACCGATCAGCGTCGGAGCGATACCGGCACGCATCAGTGCCTGAGCGAGAGGCGCATGCGTGTCCGGCGCGTGCGGATCGAGGCCGAGCACGTAGCGCTCGCCGTCGGCCTCGGGACGGCCGGCAGCCAGAACCCACGCGCGGAGCTCGCGCGCGCCCGGCACCCAACCAGGAGGCATGGACTTCACCGCGCCTTTGGTCCACTGGGACGCCAGCGCGGACAACTCGGCCACGGACGCCGTCCGCACGAGGGGACGATCCTCCTCCGAGCGACCGATCTCGGCGACGAGTCCACACTCGGCGATCAGATCCGAGATGGCGTCCGCGCGCCATTCGTCGTCGACGACCACGGAGATCCGAGCACCCGCGCCCGACAGAACGACGTGACCGGTCGACGCCAGCAACCCGCTCAAGTCCGTCACCGACGGCGGCAGCGACTCGGCCGAGAAGAACGACAACTGGTTCACAGTGTGGACAGTAGGACATCGGGTCGAGTCACGACGTCCGATGCGCACGTGTCCGCACACCGAAACCGAAAGACTCTGCGATACCCACGAAACGACTCATCCCCCTCACCGCTCGGCAGAGCCGACACGTGTGAGGGGGATGAGTTTCGTCGATTCGACTCGCCGTGCAGGCGAGCGGATTCGAAATCAGACCGCGCGAACGCCGGTCGCCTGGGGCCCCTTGGTTCCCTGGCCGACCTCGAACTCGACGCGCTGGTTCTCCTCGAGGGTGCGGAAGCCGCTGCCCTGGATCTCGGAGTAGTGAACGAAAACGTCAGCGGAGCCGTCTTCTGGTGCGATGAATCCAAAGCCCTTTTCGGCGTTGAACCACTTCACAGTTCCCTGTGCCATGCTTTTCCTTCTCTTTCTAACACCGGATGCGATGGACAGCACTTACAGTCCACCGGGCCGGTTCCGACCGTTGTACTTCCTGATTTTCCCCCTCAGCAGAACCCCTGCAAGAACAGAGACCCCCTCAGGAAACGCTCCAAAAGCACAGCGCTCGCAACATCGATCCTGCGAGCGTGAAAACGAACACAGAAGCTGCGACCACGTCAAGTCAACCACGACTTGCGGTTTTCCAACAGTCGAAAATGGCAGTTTTCGCCAATTTTGTTGATCTTGAGGACCGTGACAACGCCCGTTGCATCGTTCACCGCCTCCCACCTGGGCCGACGCCCGGCCGCCACACGCCTCGAATCGGGCTGGCGATAGCATGAAAACCGCAGGTCGCGGGCCTGGCCGACGCGGCACGCAGTTTCGAGTGAGCATGGAGAGCATCAGTGACCCAACCGGATCCGTCGAACAGGGGTCATTCGAACGAATGCACCCCGAGCACGCCGGTCGATGGCGGGCAGCCCACTCCCGCTGCCGGTTACGGCCGCGCGCTTCTCGATCGTGTTCTCGCCGGCACTCCTTCGGGAGAGCAGCCACTGACACACGTCGCCGAACTCCCCGGGCGGGAAGCCCAAATAGTCGACTGGCCAACATGGTTGAAGTCCGAAGTACAAGCGACGCTGCGTGATCGTGGGATCCCACGCCCCTGGAGTCATCAGGTCCGCGCCGCAACCCTCGCCAGCGAAGGTCATCACGTTGTCCTGTCAACAGGCACAGCGTCGGGAAAGTCTCTGGCATACCAGATGCCGATTCTGACGACCCTTCTCGACGACGCGCGGGCGACCGCGTTGTACCTGGCTCCGACGAAGGCGCTCGGCGCAGATCAACTTCGCAACACCATTTCGATCACGGACGAGTTACGCGCTGATGCACCGGAACTGGCCGATGTCTTCCCCAGCGCGTACGACGGCGACACCCCGATCGAAATCCGGCAGTGGGCCCGAGCCAACGCGCGGTGGATCTTCACCAACCCCGACATGGTCCACATCGGAATCCTCGGCGCTCACGAGCGCTGGTCCCGGTTCCTGCGGAATCTGCGCTACGTCGTCGTCGACGAATGCCACTACTACCGTGGCGTCTTCGGCTCCAACGTCGCTCTGATCCTGCGGCGTCTTCGACGCGTGTGTGCGCGTTACGGCGCGTCCCCCGTCTTCGTGCTCGCCAGCGCCACCACGTCCGATCCCGGCGCCGCGGCGTCGCGTCTCGTCGGCGCCCCATGTGAGGAGGTGACCGAGGACGGGTCGCCGCACGGGCCACGGACGGTCGCACTGTGGGAACCGCCGCTACTGAAGGAGATCACCGGCGAGAACGGTGCCCCCGTACGAAGATCGGCGGGTGCAGAAGCGTCGCGCATCATGGCGGATCTCGTCGTGGAGGGCGCTCGCACACTGACTTTCGTCCGATCACGGCGCGGAGCGGAGGTCACCGCGTTGGGCACGCAGCGGTTCCTGGCCGACGTCGATCGCGACCTGCCCGCCCGCGTCGCCGCGTACCGCGCCGGGTACCTCGCGGAGGACCGTCGCAAGCTGGAATCCGATCTGTCCGACGGCACTCTTCTCGGTGTGGCGACGACCAACGCTCTCGAATTGGGTGTCGACATAGCGGGTCTCGACGCCGTGGTCGTCGCAGGTTTTCCCGGCACGGTTGCGTCGTTCTGGCAGCAGGCGGGCCGCTCGGGCCGACGCGGTGAAGGATCGCTCGTCGCGCTCGTCGCACGAGACGATCCACTCGACACGTATCTCGTGCACAATCCCGGTGCTTTGCTCGACAAGCCGATCGAGGCAACGGTCACCGACCCGACGAACCCCTACCTCCTCGGACCTCAGATACTCTGCGCTGCAGCCGAACTGCCGATCACCGCCGCGGAAGCCGACGAGTTCGACGCCGAGGCAGTACTCGCCGAACTCGTCGCAGACGGGCTGCTGCGCAAACGCCCGCACGGGTGGTTCATCACACCGGAAGGCGAGAAATACGCACCGCACTCGTCGGTGAACATTCGGGGCGGGAGCGGCACCGAGGTCGCGATCGTCGACGGCGAAACCGGACGCATGCTCGGCACCGTCGACGCCGGAAGAGCCCCTGCCACAGTCCATCCCGGCGCTGTACACATTCACCAGGGCGAATCCTTCGTCGTCGACGATCTGAATCTCGAAGACGGTCTCGCGCTGGTACATCCGGAGCAGCCAGACTGGAACACCTCTGCGCGAGAGACGACGGACATCTCGGTGACGGCCGTGCATTCGCAAGCCATGCTGGGTGAGGTGACGCTCGCGCTGGTTCAGGTGAACGTCACCCATCAGGTGATCGGGTATCTGCGTCGACTGCACTCGGGTGAGGTGCTCGATTCCGTCGAACTCGACATGCCCGAGCAGACCTTGGACACGCGCGCGGTCATGTACACGATCACGCCGGAACTGCTGATCGAGCGTGGCGTGTCGCCCGAACGCTTCCCGGGGTCGTTGCACGCGGCCGAGCATGCCGCGATCGGTCTGTTACCGCTCGTCGCGACGTGCGACCGTTGGGACATCGGCGGTGTGTCGACGGCGCTGCACCCCGACACCGGATTGCCGACGGTGTTCGTCTACGACGGGTACGACGGCGGCGCCGGATTCGCCGAACGAGGCCACCGCGCATTCCGCGACTGGCTGGAGGCGACGAGAGATGCGATCGAGTCCTGCGAATGCCGAACGGGGTGCCCCTCGTGCGTGCAATCTCCGAAGTGCGGCAACGGCAACGACCCGCTCGACAAAGCAGGCGCCATCGTGGTTCTGCAGGCGGTACTCGACGCACTTCCCACCAGGTGACGAACCCGACCCTGTGATGACGAACCACACGAGAACCGGGCCTTTCGTTGGGACCCAGCAAAGACTTTCTCCACTGCCCCACCAAATTGGTTCGAGGCTGCTGGACTAGTAGGATCGCAGAGTCGAAAGGTTCAGCACATGTCGACGGTATCGATAAGCCCCTCAGCCACCGGCCACATTCTCGACAGGGTCGGAGCGCATCATGTCGTGAGCTTCACCTACGAGATCGGTAGGGAGAAGATCAAGGAATTCGCCCGTGCCGTGCAGGACGATCACCTGACGCATTTCGACGACGGCGCCGGTCGCGAACTCGGTCACGACGGCGTCATAGCACCCGTCACGTTCGTCAGCGTCATCGGCACTGCCGTACTTCCCGAGCTGTTCGAGAACCTGCTCATCGGCTACGGCATCGGCGACATCCTGCATACCGATCAGCAGATCAAGCTCCACCGTCCGCTCCGAGCAGGCGACGTACTGTCCAGCGACCTCAGTCTCGAGTCGTTCCGGCAGTCGGGCGGCAGCGACATCATGGTCACCGCCAACGACATCACGGACGCGTCCGGTGAGCTCGTCGCCACGACGAAAACCACCTTCGTCGCGCGCACCGGCGGTAACCCGGAGAGCGAGAATTTCCAAGGTGTACTCGACGGGGTTCTGCGCCAGGGAGGGTAGGTCACGCCGGCCCCGCCCGCGCCGCGGCGGTGGCGTCGCGCACCCCGAAACGCCCGAGCGGCAACGTGATCGACACTTCCACCACGACATCCCACCCGTCGACGGTGCAGTCGACCAACGTGGCCTCCGCACGCTCGACGACGTCTGCTGCCGCGGCACACGCGTCGGCGATTCCGAGATCGAGAGCCGATGCCGCCGCGAGCGCGGACAGGTCCGCCGCCGACTGCGCCCGGTGTCGCCCGCTGATTGCGGATCCGACGTGGACGATCGCGATCACGACGACCACCAACGCCGCCACCGCCAGAGCCGCGAGGACTGTCACGCCCCCGTCGTCACGATCCATCGTCATCCGCCGATTCGATCGCCGCGACAGCCTGCGCGCTGACCGTCAACCCGGGTAGAGCCGTGTCCGCCTCGACACGCACCGTCACGAACCCGCCTGTCGAGGTGACGGTCACCCGCGCCTCGTCCGGCGCCAGATCCACCGTCGACACCGTGTCGCCACGAGCGACGAGCCGTGCCGTCTCGCGTGCCGCATCCACACATCGAACATGCAGCGAGACAGCAAGAATCGCGCCGATGCACATCACGACGACAGCGACGATGGACGCGACCGCGATCGCCGCCTCCACCGTCGCGCCGCCGTCATCGGCTACACGGACGTGTTGAGCGCCTTGTCGATGATTCCCGTCAGTGTGCCCACGATGGAATCGCCCGTCACGACGGTGTACAGAATAGCTCCGAACGCAGCGGCGGCGATGGTACCGATCGCGTATTCGGCCGTGGACATTCCGTCGTCTGCGACGGCTGCAACGACGATGCGTGCCCTCGCCTCTCGAATGATGTTCCCCAACATGGTGTTCCCCCTCCTCGTTCTCCGAGACGGCGGCCCCGTCCCGGAAGTCTGTTACCCCGGCCTTCACAGAAGACCCCCACCCAGCACGGTGCGCGCGAGCCCCACGACGACCGGAACGATGCCCAGGCACACGAACGCGGGCAGAAAACACAGCCCGAGCGGGCCGCTGATCAGCACCCCGGCGCGTTCGGTCGCGGCTGCAGCCGCATCCTCGGCTTGCGCGCGCCTCTCGTCGGCGAGTTCCGCGATACCGTCGGCCAGCGACGCACCTGACCGCGCCGATCGTCGGGCCATCCGTGCCAACGACTCGATGTCCGGCTCGGCCTCCACCGGGGCCCAGGCCGCGTCGGCGTCGGCGCCCAGGACCAGGAGATCCGCAGTGGTGCGCAATGCCGTCCCGAGAGGCTCCGGGGCGGTGTCGGCCACTGCCGCCGCAGCGGTTCCGACCGGCAACCCGCCACGAAGACACGCCGCAAGCAAGTCGAAAGTCGCTGCCACGGAGTGAGAATCGGCGACGGCCACCGGTTCGGCATCGCCCGGTGCCGGGCCGTCCTTCCCGAGACGCCCGAGAGGTGAGGTGGACGCGGGCAGGACGAGCAGCGCCGACGCGGCGCACACCGCAGCCGTCCACATCACCGGACGACCCTGCCGGTGATGGCGTCGGACCACAGCAGTCCAGCGCAGACCAGAGCCGAGCCCACGACCAGCAGCACTCCCCCGAGCCCACCGCCCAGGAGCACGCCGAGCGGTTCGGCTCCCATCAACTGCCCGAGGAGAACCCCGACGACAGGCAGACAGGCGAGCACGGTGGCCGTGGCTCGTGCGCCGGCGAGCCCGGACGTCACTCGATCGCGAAAGCGTCGGCGCGCGGATATGTCCGACCGCGCGGCGGCGAGCAAACCGGCAAGTCCGAGGCCGTATTCGTCGGCGACCTTCCACACGGTGGACAGTCGTGAAAGCTCCTTCGTCAGAACCGAATCCGTGATCGCGAGCCCTGCATGAGCATGCCCGCCGAGTCTCGCACGTCCCGCGGCCCGGCCGAATGCGACCGCCGCGTCGCCGCTGCCCTCGTCGGCAGCGGCCGCGCAGGCGAGCGCCGGATGGGATCCGACGCTCAACTCGCCGATGACGACGTCGAGACCTGCTGCGAGCGAATCGATCTCGACGCGTCGAGCGCGGTCTCGTAGGGCGCGTCGACGACGCACGACGAGAGTGCTCGCGACGACAGCGGTCGCACAGACTGCGCTGACACCGCCGACGAGATAGGTCGACACCAGGAGCGCCACCGCCCCCGATCCCACCGCGACCCTGCGCGAGATGCCGCCCGCCTTCGCGACCTCAGTCGGTCTGCGCAGCAACAACACTCGCCGTCGCGGCCCTGGCAGAACGACGACGGCCGCTGCACAGACAGCGAACGCAAGGGCGCTCATGTCGTTCTCCGTTCGACCATGGCGTCGAACAGTTCTCGGCCTCGGTCGACGTGGCCATGTACGCTCCATGCGGGAACGATGGTCACCGCGCCGTCGGCATCCGGCACGACGACGGCTATCTCGCGCAATCGGCGTGCACCGTCGTGCGCGCGATGCACGTGCAGGACGACCTGAACGGCCGCCGCGAGTTGACTGTGCAGCGCGCCGCGGTCCATACCACCCAGTGCAGCAAGGGCTTCCAGCCGCGGTGGTACCTCGGCAGGCGAATTGGCGTGAATGGTTCCGGCACCACCGTCGTGACCGGTGTTGAGTGCCGTCAACAGGTCGACGACCTCGGCGCCGCGGACCTCACCGACGACGAGTCGGTCGGGCCGCATGCGCAGCGCCTGTCGGACGAGTTGGCGGACCGTCACCTCGCCGATGCCCTCGACGTTCGGCGCGCGCGCCACCAGTCGCACCACGTGTGGATGTGCAGGCGCCAGTTCCGCGGCATCCTCGACGCAGACGATGCGCTCGGTGGGTGCTACCTCGCCGAGGAGGGCCGCGAGCATCGTCGTCTTTCCTGCACCTGTGCCCCCGACGACGAGGAACGCCAGACGCGCGGCGATCATGCGTCGCAACAGCACCAGCGCATCGGACGTGATCGCTCCGCGTGCCGCCAACGCGTCCAGACCCTGCGTCGTCGGACGCAACACGCGCAGCGACAAGCATGTGCCTCCCCGGGCGATCGGCGCGAGAACGGCGTGCAGACGAACACCGAACGTCCCGTCGCCCACTCCGGGCAACTGGCCGTCGACCCACGGCTGCGCGTCGTCCAATCGACGCCCCGCCGACAGGGCCAAACGCTGCGCGAGGCGCCGGACGGCAGCGTCGTCCGCGAATCGAACTGCACTGCGCTCCAAACCTTCTCCTCGATCCACCCACACCTCGTGCGGTGATGTGACCAGTACGTCCGCGACACGAGGATCGACCAGCAGCGTTTCGAGCGGACCCGCGCCGGTCAGTTCGGTCTGAAGCACCCGGAGAGCGTCGAGAAGATCGGTGTCTCCGATGACCCCGCCCGCTTCGATGCGCACCGCACTCGCGACGAGCGCAGGAGTGGGATCCTCCGCCGAACTCGCCAATCGCTCACGGACGCGATCGAGCAGTTCGGCAGTGACGACGGTCGTCATGCTGCCCACCGGCCACGTCGAGGCCGCCGGCCGAATGTCGCAAGGATGTCCTCGGCAGCCACGCGCAACGCCGATCGCCGTCCGAGTACGATGCCTCCACGCTCGACACGCTGGGCCAGGCCTGCGTCGGGCCGCATCGTCGCCAGCAACGGCAGCCCGAGGTTGTCGGCCACATCCACGCCGCGGATGCCACCCGGCGACGGGCCGCGCACGACGAGGCCGACGTTCGTGTTGCGCGAGGTCACGTACGCCGCGACCGTCTGGGCGCTCGCGACAGCGCCGATGTCGGCCGTCACCACGAGAACTACCAGGTCGGCCGCGTCGAGAAGCGCGTCGCTGTGCACTCCTGGATGTCGAGGAACGTCGCACACGACGAGATCGCCTGCCGTCCGACCCGCGTCGACGACGGCTTCGCACGCACGCGCGTCGATGTGGTCCGTCGCGTGACCGGCCGCCAACACCGACAGCCCGTTCACCGACGGGAGCGCACCGTGCAAGGCCTCCGCCGTGACGCGCCCGCCCTCGACGGCGAGCCCCGGCCACCGCAGTCCCTGCACGTCCTCCCAGCCGAGCAGCAGATCGAGACCACCGCCGAAGGCGTCGCCGTCGACGAGCAGCGTTCGTGTGCCGTGCGCCGCGGAGGTCGACGCGAGAGCCGCAGCGAGCGTCGACGCACCGGCTCCTCCGCGGCCACCGATCACGGCGATGGCACCGCCGTCCCCGTCGCGATCACGTGCGTGTGCGGTGAGGACACGTATCAGAGCGTGTTCGTCGTTCGGGAGGCCGAACACGCTGGTCGCACCGACCGATGTTGCGGCGCGCCAGTGTTCGACGTCGGGCTCTCCCCGGGACAGGACGACGACGCCGTCACGCCGCGGGAGCCGGCCCGAGAGCACCTCGGCCGTGTGCGCCGGGTCGAGCAACACGACGTGCGCCCGGTCCCAGTCGAGGCGCCCAGGAGGGGTCGGCCCCTCCGTCGAATCGTGCTCGTGGACAGTGCACTCCGCGGCCGCGGCGACACGAAGCGCATCCGCTCGCAGGACTGCGTCCGCGGTCAGCAGCAGGACCACCCGCGGACGCACAGTCGGTTCTTGTTCCATGAGCGAAGAGACTGCGTGATCTGCGGGCCGTCGCCAAGACTCTTTCCGAGATTGTGGATGAATTCGGGGGCTGTGGATGAATTACTGGACGGTGGTACCACTACCGGCACGAGCGCACTACCGACTGGTAAGTCCGGTTACCGCACAACAGAATCCGCACACCAGGACGAGATGACTGGGCGACACAGGGCCCGAAACAGAGGACGACCCTCGCCAGGGGGGGAGGAGGCGAGGGTCGTCGTCTAGTTCAGCCCCGGGGGGTCGGGCTGAACTCGTCCGAACCGAATCGGACTGCATCAATACTACACCCGGCCAAGGCGCTGTTTGCAAGTTCAAGTTTCATGTTTTCCACCGGTAGTTTCGCTCGAGACATCGGCGAGACACGTCAGCCCTCTATTGTGAGGACCGTGACCACCAGCGCCGGCGCCGACGACGCCGAATCACCTCGCCCTGCCGGAAGAATTGCCGCATTCTTCGACTTGGACAAGACAATTATCGCCAAGTCGAGCACGCTTGCATTCAGCAAGCCGTTCTTCGATCAAGGTCTCATCAACCGACGTGCAGTACTGAAGAGTAGCTACGCGCAGTTTCTGTTCCTCCTCTCCGGAGCAGATCACGATCAGATGGAACGGATGCGCGCTCATATCGCCGCCATGAGCGCCGGCTGGGACGTCGAGCAGATCAGGTCCATCGTCGCGGAAACGTTGCACGACATAGTCGATCCGCTGGTGTTCGCCGAGGCGACCGAACTCATCGCCGATCACAAACTGCGGGGCCACGACGTCGTCGTGGTGTCCGCGTCCGGGGAGGAGATCGTCGCCCCGATCGCGGAGATGCTGGGAGCGGACATCAGCACCGCGACGCGCATGGAAGTCGTCGATGGCCGATACAACGGGACGGTCGAGTTCTACTGCTACGGCGAAGGCAAGGTCGAAGCGATGAAGGAACTCGCCGCGGCCCGAAACTACGATTTGGCACAATGTTTCGCCTATTCGGACTCGATGACGGATCTACCGATGCTGCACGCCGTCGGACATCCGACTGCGGTCAACCCGGATCGCGCTCTGCGCAAGGAAGCGGCGACACAGGGCTGGCCCATCCTCACTTTCTCGAATCCCGTATCCTTGCGCGCCCGGATTCAGGCACCGTCGGGCACGGCCGTTGCGGCAAGTGCCGCAGTGGGTTTCGGTGCTGTGATAGCCGGTGCGGTCACCTACGGATTGCTCCGAAGAAAAGGCTGACAACCCCTTGATGTGAGCCGCACCACAGGGTAGAAAAGAAGCACGGAGAAACGGAAGGCCAAGATCGATCCGGAAGAGAAGGTTCGCTCTCCCGACCCGGACTCCCAGCACGGACATCAGGTACCCACGCGGAGCGCGCCGCTGACATGGCAGAAGCGCTGTGGGCCTGCGAGATTCGGTAGGCGGCAGCAAGAACCCTGCACCGGTTGCAGGGATGACCTCCCTCCTCACCGAACCGGCGCCGAGGCCTCGCGATCCCAGATCGCCACAGCCCACCTATGCACGCTTGGTAACCGGATAGTCCGTGCTGACGGGCGGCGACGCCGACTTTCACAGTCGGCATCGCCGCCTTTCACGTGAGCGGGTGGGCGCGGGACGAGATCAGCTCGCCGACGCGTCGGCGATCGACGTCGCTTCCGCAGCTCCGGCTTCGAGTGCGCCGCAGCACAACATGATCCAACTTCCGACGCCCGTCGCGGTGCCTGCCGAGAAACCGACTGCCCCGTCGCGGTACGCCTGGGATCGACGCATCCAGCTGACCTCGGGGACACCGAGATTGTGCGGATCGAGTCCAGACGCCGTCGCGACCAACCGCGACGCTGCACGGGCCACGATGCCGTCGGCTGTGCCGAAAGGCTTCAGCGTCAACAACTCCCCGTGCACGATCGCCGCGATGACGGGTGCGGGTGCGGACGTTCCGCCGGTGACCAGCTGGGCGAGGAGGTCGAGTCGTTCACCGATGCTGTCGCCTTCACGCGGCCGACCCAGCAGGGAGTCGTCGGTGACGAGATCGGCAGCCGCGAGTAGATGAAGTCGGGCGAGTGCCTGCAGCGGTGCTCGCTTCCACACCGCCAGCATGTTCTGCAACGCGTCGCCGTCGAGTGCCGACGCCACACGCAGCGAGCCGGCGAGGACGGGGTCGCCTTCCTCCCCTTCACGTGGGAAGTCCATGGAACCGCCCTCGAGCGCGGACGACGATCGCGCGGCGCGGACCGCGGCTTCTGCGGCGGTCGCAGGCCATCCGCGTCGATTCGTCTTGTGCCGATGCACGGCGCCCAGCGCGTCGCGGGCACGCTCGGCCGCGTCGGCGATGCCGGGGAGTTCCAGAAGCGGGGCCAGGGGGTCCGTCACGACACACGACGCTACCTGGGCAGGAGCGGAGCCTGCGGAGTGACCCGCAGGCTCCGTCCGTCTCACGCCCCGAGGGGAATGGATCCACCCGGGATGGCAGCGAGTAGACGCTGCGTGTATTCCTGCTTCGGGTTGTCGAAGACCTCGTCCGTCTTGGCCGCCTCGACGATCTCACCCGACCGCATGACGAGGACGTCGTCGGCGATCTGGCGTACGACGGCCAGGTCGTGGGTGATGAAGAGGTACGTCAGCCCCAACTCGGACTGCAGGTCGTTGAGCAGTTCCAGGATCTGGGCCTGCACCAGCACGTCGAGGGCGGATACCGCCTCGTCGCACACCACCATTTCCGGCTGCAGAGCCAACGCACGCGCGATTGCGACACGTTGACGCTGACCACCGGACAGCTCGTTCGGGAACCGCCGCATCACCGATGCGGGCAGCGAGACCTTGTCGAGCAGATCCCGTACGCGCGCTTCGCGTTCCTTCTTGGTTCCGACCCGGTGGGTACGAAGCGGTTCCTCGATGGTCCGGTAGATCGAGTACATCGGATCGAGCGACCCGTACGGGTTCTGGAAGATCGGCTGCACGCGGCGACGGAAGGCGAAGGCCTCCTTGTTGCCGAGACCTGCGACGTCGCGTCCGTCGAACTTCACGGAGCCCTCGGTCGGTTCGAGCAGGCCCAGAACCATCTGTGCGACAGTCGATTTGCCCGATCCGGACTCGCCGACGATGGCCGTCGTCGTGCCGCGCTGGACCGTGAACGACACATCCTTGACGGCTGTGAACAGCGACGACTTGAACGGACTGCCACCACGTAGCTTGAACTGCTTGGTCAGCTTGTCGACGACGAGGACCGTGCTCTTCTCCGGCTCGAACGCAGTTCCCGCTGCCGTCTCCTCGGCGGCGACCTCCTCGGCCACCTCCTTGGCGTGCTCGACGATGTCCTTGCGGGCGACCGACGACGTCAGCCGCTGCGACGCCAGGGACGGCGCCGCGGAGACCAGCTTCTTCGTGTACGGGTGCTGCGGATTCTGCAGGATCTCCAGTGCCGGACCGGATTCCACGATCCGCCCCTTGCTCATCACGACGAGGTGCTCGGCGCGCTCGGCCGCGAGGCCGAGATCGTGCGTGATGAGCAGCACGGCGGTGCCGAGGTCCTTGGTCAAGCCCTCGAGGTGATCGAGGATCTGCCGTTGGACCGTCACATCGAGTGCGGACGTCGGCTCGTCGGCGATCAACAGTTTCGGACGCGCCGACAAGCCGATCGCGATGAGCGCACGCTGACGCATACCTCCGGAGAACTCGTGTGGGTACTGGTTGACGCGCTTCTCCGACTCGGAGAGGCCCGCCTCGTCCAGCAGTTCGATCGCCCGCGCCTTCGCCGCCTTGCCCTTCGCGATGTTGTTGGCGGCCAACGCCTCCTCGATCTGGAAACCGATCTTCCACACCGGGTTGAGGTTGGACATCGGATCCTGCGGGACGAGACCGATCTGGCTTCCACGGACCTCGACGAAGTCTTTCTCCTTCGCCTGAGCGAGATCCTTCCCGTCGAACCAGATCTCGCCTGCCGTCACCTTTCCGGTACCGGGCAGCAAGTTGATGATGGAGTGCGCCGTCGTCGACTTGCCCGACCCGGACTCGCCGACGATCGCGACCGTCTGCCCCGGGTACACCGTCAGGCTGACGCCCCGAACTGCCGGCACCGGGCCGGAATTCGACTGGAACGACACCTCGAGATTCTTGATGTCCAGCAGCGGCTGCTCGATGTTCTCGGTTTCGATGCTCATCGCTTACGTGCCTTCGGGTCGAGAGCGTCGCGCAAGGCGTCGCCCATCATGATGAATCCCAGCACCGTGATCGCCAGTGCGGCAGCGGGATAGAACAGAATGGTCGATCCCTGACGGAGGGTCACCTGCGCGGCACTGATGTCACCGCCCCAGGACACCTCGGTCGGAGGGAGGCCGATACCGAGGAACGACAGCGTCGCCTCGGCGACGATGAACGTACCGAGCGAGATCGTCGTGATGACGATGATCGGCGCCATCGAATTCGGCAGCACGTGCCGAATCAGCGTGCGCACCTTCGATACTCCGAGAGCGCGCGACGCCATCACGTAGTCGTTGTTCTTCGCTGCGAGGACGGCACCTCGGGTGATACGGGCCATCTGCGGCCAACCGAACAGCGCGAGGACCAGAATCACCGTCCAGATGGTGCGGTCGGTGAACAGCTGCATCAGCACGATGGCCGCGAGGATCAGCGGCACACCGAAGAAGATGTCCGTCAGACGCGACAGCAGCGAATCGGCCCAGCCGCCGTAGAACCCTGCGAACGAACCGAACAGGACGCCGATGACGAGCACGAGGAACGTCACGCCGACGCCGGTGAGCACCGACGCGCGGGCGCCGAAGATGGTGCGGGCGTAGATGTCACAGCCCTGGCGGTCGAATCCGAAGATGTGCCCGGACTGCGGTCCCTGCATGCTGAAGTCGAGATTGCAGTAGCGCGGGTCCGTGCTGGTGAACAGACTCGGGAACGCGGCGACGACGATCACCGCGAGAATGATGACCGCCGACACGATGAAGATCGGGCGCTTGCGCAGACTGCGCCACGCGTCGCGCCAGATGCTCGACGGCGTCTCGTCGATGCTGACGGCATCGGTCTGGCTGACGTCGACGACGTCGTCCTTCTCGACGAAACGTGCTTGGCGGACTGCGCGTCCCGCCTGCGGTGTAGTTGACTCAGGCATAGCGGATCCTTGGGTCGAGCGCTGCATAGAGGAGATCGACGACGAGGTTCGCGAGGAGATACACGACGATCAGAACGGTCACGAACGAGACCACCGTCGGCGCTTCGCCCCGGATGACGGCCTGATAGATCGTGCCGCCGACACCGTTGATGTTGAAGATTCCCTCGGTGATGATCGCGCCGCCCATCAATGCGGCGAGGTCGGCGCCGAGGAACGTGACGACCGGGATGAGCGAGTTGCGGAGCACGTGCACGTTGACGACGCGGCTGCGCGACAAGCCTTTTGCCGTCGACGTGCGGACGAAGTCGGCGTTCAAGTTCTCCGCCACCGACGTCCGCGTCAGACGCACCACGTACGCGAACGACACCGCACCGAGCACGAAGGCGGGTAGCAACAGGTTCTTGAAACTCGTGTTGCCACCGACGGTGGGCGGGACGATGCCCCATTTGATGCCGATGAAGAACTGCGCGAGGAAGCCGATGACGAAGATCGGCACGGCGATGATGACGAGGCTGACGACGAGGACCGTCGAGTCGAACAACTTGCCCTTGCGCAGGCCTGCGATCAGACCGAAGCCGACGCCGAACACACCCTCGATGACGAGAGCCATCGCCGCGAGCTTGGCGGTGATCGGAAATGCTTGAACGAGAACTTCACTGACCGGGCGGCCCGAGAACGACATTCCGAAGTCGAACGTGAAAATGCCCTTCAGATACAGCAGATACTGCACGATGAACGGCTGGTCGAGGTTGTAGCGGGCACGAAGCTGGTCGGCGACGGCCGGGCTGATGGCTTTGTCTCCCGCGAGCGCTGCAATGGGGTCGCCGGGAAGCAGAAAGACCATGGCATAGATCAGAAATGTTGCCCCGATGAAGACGGGGATCATCTGAAGTAATCGGCGTCCGATGTACCAAAGCATCGGATCACCTCCTTCGAGAAAAGGCGGACGTCACCGAGACGACGTGAATTCGGGGGAAGCACACGAGCAGGGCGGTAGGTGAAGACCTACCGCCCTGCTCGGTCTCATGAGGATGGAGCTACTTCGATCAGTTCTTCTCGATCGCGTAGTAGATCGGGATACCGTCCCAGCCGATCTGAACGTTGCTCACGTTCTCGGACCAACCGCTGGCCGCGTTGCGGTACCAGTTGGGGACCGCGGGCAGGTCGTTCAGAAGAATCGACTGAGCCTGGTTGATCAGGTCCTGCGCCTTGTCCTTGTCGGTCTCGCTGGCCGACTCGCGGAGCAGACGGTCGAACTCGGGGTTCGAGTAGTCACCGTCGTTGGAGCTGCCGCCGGTCTGGTAGTTCTGCGCCAGGAAGCCGTACTGCTGCGGGTAGTCACCCTGCCAGCCCGAACGGAATGCCGTCGGGATGGTGCGGTTGGTGGCTTCGGTACGCAGCTGCGCGAACGTCGGGTACGGGGCGCCCTGCGCCTCGATACCGAGGGTGTTGCGGATGCTGTTGGTGACAGCGTCGACCCATTCCTGGTGTCCGCCATCGGAGTTGTACGCGATGGCGAACGTGCCGGACCACGGTGCGATCGCGTCGGCCCGTGCCCAGAGTTCCTTGGCGCCTTCGGGGTCGTACTCGACGTTTCCTTCGTTCTCGAGCGAGTCCGTGTATCCCTCGATGGCCGGGCTGGTGAAGTCCTTGGCCGGGGTACGGGTGTTGTTGAAGATCTGCTCGGTGATCTGGTCGCGGTTGATCGCCTTGGAGATCGCCTGACGACGCAGAACACCTTCTTCACCGCCGAAGTGCGCGAGGCGGCCCGGGATGGTGAACGTCTCGATGCTGGCCGACGGCTGGTTCACCGTGCGGTCCGGCAGGTCGGTCTCGAACGTCGTCACAGCAGAGGACGGGACGTTGTCGAGAACGTCGACGTTGTTCGACAGCAGATCCGTGTACGCGGTGTCGAGGTTGCTGTACAGGATGAAGTTGATGCCGCCGTTGACGGGCTTGCGGTTGCCGTCGTAGTCCGGGTTGGTGACCAGGTCGATGCGGACGTTGTGCTGCCATGCACCTTCCTGCGCGAACTTGTACGGGCCGTTGCCGATCGGGTTCTCGCCGAACGCAGCCATATCGGCGTAGGCGACCTCGGGCAGCGGGTAGTACGCGGCGAAACCGAGACGATCCGGGAACGCAGCTTCGGGCTGCTTCAGCTGAATCGTGAACGTCTTGTCGTCGACGACCTGGAGACCGGACATCGTCTGAACCGTCGGGTTCTCGGCCGCGACCTCGTCGTAGCCCTGGATGGGATCGAAGAACGAACCCTGAAGCTGCGCGTTGGTGGACAGCGCGCCGTAGTTCCACGCGTCGACGAAGGACTTCGCCGTGACCGGGGAGCCGTCGGTGAACGTCCAGCCGTCCTTCAGCGTGACGGTGTAGTTCTGGCCGTCGGTCGTGTCGATGGACTCGGCGACTTCGTTCTCGACGCCGCCTTCCGGCGTGTACGAGACGAGACCGGCGAAGATGGAGTCGACGACGCGTCCGCCGGTGTTCTCGCTGGTGTTGGTGGGAACGAGCGGGTTCTGCGGCTCACCGCTCCATGCGTTGACGATCGCGGAACCATCACCGGATCCACCGCCGCTGGACGAGTCACTCGACGAGCACGCTGTCACCAGCGCGGCTCCTACGACGACCGCAACCGCGGCAGTCGCGATGCGCGTTCTACGCAAAGCAAATCCTCTCTTCGGTTCGATCGCGGGTTCGCCGCGATCGACCCCATGGGCGTCACGCCCACGGAGTATGTGGGGGCGACCGCCTACCCCGCGTCGTACGCGGGGGCAACGATCTGAATACACAGGACTCTAGACACATCCTGAGATGACGATGTGAGCTCCCCCGCAAATTGCTGACTCACGAGTAACCACGCAACATGATCGAAACGTTTCGGCAACTCGTTTTCGACGCCGCACGCGCCCCTACGTTCGGACCTGCCCGACGGGACGGCCCTGAATACCGCCTACCGCGCCAAACCGACCGATCGCCGCAGATCACAGGGTTGCACGGCGCTGCAACGATGCGACCGCGCTCACATGTGACTACGCTCACTAGCGCCTGCAAGCCCGTGTTCGGTGATGTGCTGAGCGGCGAAATCGACGGACGAAAGAGAGCTATTCGAGATGACGACCAGTACCTCCGGAGCCCATGAGACCGCGTCGGATTCGTATCCGCCCTCCGCGGATTTCGCGGCTCAGGCGAACGCGACTGCGGACCTGTACACCGAGGCCGAGAAGGACCGTCTGGCGTTCTGGGCCGAGCAGGCACGCAGGCTGCACTGGCACACCCCGTTCACCGAGGTGCTCGACTGGTCCGATGCGCCCGTTGCGAAGTGGTTCGGCGACGGCGAACTCAACGTCGCCTACAACTGCGTCGACCGGCATGTGCTCGACGGGCACGGCGACCAGGTCGCGATCCACTGGGAAGGCGAGCCGGGCGATTCTCGCGATGTCACCTACTCGGATCTGCTCGCCGAGGTGTCCCAGGCCGCGAACACGTTGACCGACCTCGGACTCGTCGCCGGCGACCGCGTCGCGATCTACATGCCGATGATCCCCGAAGCGATCGTTTCCATCCTCGCGTGCGCCCGCCTCGGACTGACCCACTCGGTCGTCTTCGCCGGCTTCTCCGCCACCGCCCTGCGCTCCCGCGTCGACGACGCCGAAGCCAAACTCGTCATCACCACCGACGGCCAATGGCGACGCGGCAAGCCCGCCCCGATCAAAGCCACCGTCGACGAAGCAGTCGACGGCGCCGCCTCCATCGAGCATGTTCTGGTCGTCAAGCGCACCGACTCCGAGGTTTCCTGGACCGACGGGCGCGACCTGTGGTGGCACGACACCGTCGCCAAGGCGTCCACCGAGCACGAGGCGCAGCCGTTCCCGGCCGAGCACCCACTGTTCATCCTCTACACCTCGGGGACGACGGGTAAGCCCAAGGGCATCATCCACACCTCGGGCGGCTACCTGACGCAGACCTCGTACACCCACCACAACGTCTTCGACCACAAGGCCGGCAAGGACGTCTACTGGTGCACCGCCGACATCGGTTGGGTCACAGGGCATTCCTACATCGTGTACGGCCCGCTCTCGAACCGTGCAACTCAGGTGGTCTACGAAGGAACCCCCAATTCGCCTGACGAGCACCGGCATTGGAACGTCATCGAGAAGTACAAGGTGTCGATCTACTACACCTCCCCCACCCTTGTGCGCACATTCATGAAGTGGGGCAAGGAGATTCCCGAAGCACACGACCTGTCGACGGTCCGCCTGCTGGGTTCGGTCGGTGAACCCATCAACCCCGAAGCGTGGCGCTGGTTCCGCGACGTCGTCGGCGGCGGCACCGCACCCATCGTCGACACCTGGTGGCAGACCGAGACCGGATCGATCATGGTCTCCCCGCTCCCCGGCGTCACCTCGACCAAACCCGGCTCCGCACAGACACCGCTACCGGGCATCTCGGCGAAGATCGTCGACGACGACGCCCAGCCTCTCGGCCCCGGCGGCAACGGCTACCTCGTTCTCGACCAGCCCTGGCCGTCGATGCTCCGCGGAATCTGGGGCGACATGGATCGCTACAAGGAAACCTACTGGTCCCGCTACCCAGAGCAGGGCTGGTACTTCGCCGGTGACGGCGCCCGCTTCGACGACGACGGCGACCTGTGGGTCCTCGGCCGCGTCGACGACGTCATGAATGTCTCCGGCCACCGCATCTCCACCAGCGAGGTCGAATCCGCTCTCGTCGGGCATCACGGTGTTGCCGAGGCCGCCGTCGTCGGCGCCGCGGACGAGACCACCGGTCAGGGCATCGTGGCGTTCGTGATCCTGCGCTCCGGAGTGGAGAACACCGGCGACGACCTCATCGCTGAGCTGAAAGCCGAAGTGGCCAAGGAGATCTCACCGATCGCAAAGCCACGGGAGATTTCGATCGTTCCCGAACTGCCGAAGACCCGCTCCGGCAAGATCATGCGACGCCTCCTGCGTGACGTCGCCGAAGGCCGCGACCTCGGCGACACCTCCACGCTCGTCGACCCCGCTGTCTTCGAGGCGATCAAGAAAGGCCGCTGACGCGGCTCGTGCGTGCGAATGTATAGCCCGCTATACATTCGCACGCACGTGTGTTTACACGTTCTCGAGCTGCTGATCCCTGGTCTCCCGCATGACGATCAGCGAGATCAACGTCAGTGCGGCAACGATGGCCAGGTAGACACCGACCCAGCCGACGCCGTAGGACGACACCAGCCACGTCGCGATGAACGGCGCCACCGCGGCACCGAGGATCGACGACGTGTTGTACGCGATTCCCGATCCGGTGTAGCGCACGTTCGTCGAGAAGAGTTCGGGCAGAACGGCACTCATCGGGCCGAACGTCAGACCCATCAGTGCGAGTCCGATGCACATGAACACCAGCATCCGACCCGCGGTCGCCTCCGACGGAGCGGCGAGCCAGTTGAACGACAGACCGAACACGATGATCGCCGCCGTGATGACGATCAGCGTGGGGCGACGACCGAAGCGGTCCGCGAGCCAGCCCGCGACCGGGATGAGTGCGGCGAAGAACAGCACGGCGATCAGCTGCAGTTCGAGGAAGTCGGTGTACGGAATGGTGATCTTCGGACCGTTGACGTCGGACACCTTGCCGGTGCCGTAGCTGACCACCCACGTCGTCATGATGTAGAAGAGCGTGTACGTCGCGAGCATGACGAACGTGCCGATGATGAGCTGACGCCAGCTGGTCTTGAAGACCTCTGCGAGCGGCGTCTTGACCTTCTGTCCACGCTGGACGGCGAGCTTGAACACCGGCGTCTCCTCGAGCTTCAGACGCACGTAGAGACCGATGATCACCATGACGGCGCTGAGCAGGAACGGGATTCGCCAGCCCCACGTGAGGAACGCGTGGTCGGTGCCGGAATTGGCCGCGTCGTAACCCGTCATCATGACGATGAGCAGGAAGATGCCGTTGGCGAAGAAGAAGCCGATCGGCGCACCGAGCTGCGGGTACATAGCAGCCCAGGCGCGCTTGCCCGGCTTCGCGGTTTCCGTCGCGAGCAGTGCTGCGCCACTCCACTCGCCGCCGAGGCCGACGCCCTGCGCGAAGCGCATCAACGCCAGCAACGCGGGCGCGAGAATGCCTGCGGCTGCGTACGTCGGCAACAGTCCGATCGCGAACGTGGCGATACCCATCGTCAGCAGCGAGCCGACGAGAGTGGCCTTGCGTCCGATTCGGTCACCGAAGTGGCCGAACAGGATTGAGCCGACGGGACGAGCGACGAAAGCGAGGCCGAACGTGGCGAACGACGCCAGCAGAGCCGTCGTGTCGTTGCCAGCCGGGAAGAACAGCTTGGGGAAGACCAGAACGGCCGCGGTGGCGTAGATGTAGAAGTCGAAGAATTCGATCGACGTCCCGACCATGGAAGCAACGACGATACGAGACCGTGGTACCTCCGGTGCCGGTGCCGTGGTGCCGTCGCCGGGAACGGCGGAGGTAGTGCTCACGGTTGTGCTCCTGAAGAGAGGGTATGTACGAGTGTGCAAATTACCTGATCACAACCTGAGAAAATCAGCGGATCCCGAATATCGGGGACATGGACGGCAGCCGCCTGAGCGCTTCCGACCTGTTCGGCACTAGTGTTACGGCAGACCGGCCGAGACCAGAATCATCAGCACCAGCAAGTGGAGGGGTCGAGAAGTTGAGCGAGACCAATCGCGGCAATGGCACTGCAGGCAAGGGCACTGCATACCCGGAGGGCGTACCGAACACGATCTCGTCGATCCCTCTGTCGGACCCCGACTACCGCGCCCCGGGAACCGGCAGCATCGGCAGCCTGGTCAAGGACGCGACGACGCAGGTCTCCACTCTGGTTCGTGCCGAGGTCGAGCTCGCCAAGGCGGAGGTGACCGGTGAGATCAAGAAGGGCCTGCAGGGAAGCCTGTTCTTCATCCTCGCTCTCGCAGTCCTCATCTTCAGCGCCTTCTTCTTCTTTTTCTTCGCCGCCGAGACTCTCGACATCTGGTTGCCCCGGTGGGCTGCGTTCCTGATCGTCTTCGCCTTCATGGTTCTCGTGGCCGCGGTCCTCGCCTTCCTCGGATACCGGCGTGTGAAGAAACTGCGCAAGCCCGAGAAGACCATCGACTCGCTGAAGCAGGCGTCGACGGTTCTGCCGAACCAGCACGAGACCGCGCCCGGCATCCCCGGCTACAAGAAGTAGCGACGCACGTCGCCGGGCTCGCCGATGATCCAGCCTGATCCGTCCACCGTTCGCTTCGGTGGACCGTGGATCCACCGCGACGTTCATGCCAACGGCATCCGATTTCACGTCGTCGAGACCGCCGATGCGCCGTCGGACGCCCCGCTCGTCGTTCTTCTGCACGGCTTCGCCGATTTCTGGTGGTCGTGGCGGCATCAACTGACGGCGCTGTCGAGCGCCGGTTTTCGGGCGGTGGCCGTCGACCTGCGCGGTTACGGTGACACCGACAAACCGCCTCGCGGCTACGACGGTTGGACCCTGGCCGGTGACGTCGTCGGGCTCATTCGCGCTCTCGGCTACACCAACGCGACGCTCGTGGGACACGCCGACGGCGGTCTCGTCTGTTGGGCGACGGCCGCGCTGCATCCGCGTATGACGCGCGCGATCGGCCTGGTCGGGTCGCCGCACCCCATCGCGCTGCGGCACGGCGTCCTGCGCGACAAGGGTCAGCGACGCGCGCTGCTGCCGTTCTTCCTGCGCTATCAGGTCCCGATCGCGCCCGAGCGTGCCCTGACCAAGGACGACGGGGCTGCCGTCGAGCGCATTCTGCGAGCGCGGACCTCCGCTTCGTGGCAGAACAGCGACGAGTTCGACGACGTCGCGACGCAGATGCGATCCGCGATTCGCATCGCCGGTGCCGCGCACTGCGCGTTGGAATATCAGCGGTGGGCGTTCCGCAGCCAGTTCCGGTCCGACGGGCGCCGATTCATGCAGGCGATGGACACGACACTCGACATTCCCGTTCTGCAGATCCACGGTGAACACGATCCGTACGTGCTGCGGAAGACCGTCGCAGGCGACGCGAAGTGGGCACCGCGACGGCGTCTGCACACCGTCGTCGGCGCGGGTCACTACACGCATCAGGAAGCGCCCGACGAGGTGACGGCGGAGCTACTGGCGCTGTGCCGCGATCAGCCCTGACGCCCGCGGGAGCTGGGCGCGTGCGAAAACACTAGGACATACAAGTATTGTGCGTCTCACCGACGACAACGGGAGACGCACATGACACAGACCGTACTGATTGCGGGCGCACGCACGCCGATCGGAAAGCTTGCCGGCGCACTGGCATCGCTCAGCGCAGCGGATCTCGGCGCGCACGCGATCCGCGGCGCACTCGAGAAGGCCGGGGTCGACGCCGGATCCGTCGACGCGGTCATCATGGGCAATGTCGTACAGGCAGGTGTCGGGCCGAACCCGGCCCGCCAGGCCGCAGCAGCCGCGTCGATCCCGCTGACGACTCCTGCGATCACGATCAACAACCTGTGCCTGTCCGGACTGCAGGCCATCATCGACGGCGACCGGCTGATCAAGTCCGGTGACGCCGACATCGTCGTCGCAGGCGGCATGGAATCGATGACCAACGCGCCCTATCTCGCCCGCGGTGCACGAACCGGATTCCGTTACGGCTCGGCGTCACTCGACGATTCCCTCGACCGCGATGCCCTCATCTGCGCGTTCGACGACGTGTCCATGGGCGAGGCCACCGACCGCTACGTGAAGGGCACCGACATCGATCGCGCCGGCCAGGACGCGTTCGCCGCTCGCTCACACGAACTCGCTGCTGCGGCGACCGAGGACGGCCGGCTCGGCGACGAGATCGTGCCCGTCGAGATCAAGAGCCGCCGCGGATCGACGACGGTCTCCGACGACGAGGGCATCCGGGCCGGCACGACCGCCGAAAGTCTCGGCAAGCTGCGTCCCGCGTTCCTCGAAGACGGCACGATCACGGCCGGGTCCGCGTCGCAGCTGTCCGACGGCGCCGCCGCCGTGGTGTTGATGAGCAAGACGAAGGCCGAGGAGCTCGGCCTGGAATGGATCGCCGAGCTGGGCACGTCGGCGTTCGTCGCCGGCCCGGACACCTCGCTGCTGCACCAGCCCGCCAACGCGATCGCGAAGGCGCTCGAAAAGGATGGCGAACTGAAGGTCGGCGACCTCGACGTCGTCGAGATCAACGAGGCGTTCGCCGGTGTCGCACTCGCGTCGGTCGGTCAGCTCGGCCTGGACGCCGACAAGGTGAACATTCACGGCGGCGCGATCGCTCTCGGCCATCCCGTCGGCATGTCGGGTGCGCGCCTCGCGCTCTCGCTGGCGCATTCGCTGAAGCGCCGCGGCGGTGGCGTCGGCGCTGCGGCCCTGTGCGGCGGTGGCGGTCAGGGCAACGCGCTGATTCTCCGGGCCTGACGCCGTCGTGCGTGCGAATGTGCAGCGGGCTGTACATTCGCGCGCACGTGGGGCGTAGCCGCTACACGATGCAGGCGCCCGTGCCGACAACGTTCGAGCTGTTGACACCACTGGCCAGTTCGTCGCCGATCTCATCGGCCGTCAGCACGAATCCGGTGTCGGGGTCGTCGACGGCCGCACCGAACACCAGTCCGAGCACCTGGCCGTCCTCGGCGACGAGCGGTCCGCCGGAGTTGCCCTGACGCACCGATCCGCGGACCGTGTACACCTGACGCTCGACGGTCCCGGTTCGATAGATGTCCGGCCCTTCCAGGTTCAGGGTTTCGCGAATGCGCGCCGGACTCGCCGTGTACGGGCCACCTCCTGGGTAGCCGAGCACGATCGCGCTCTCCCCCGACACCGCAGGCTCCGGCGAGAAGTTCATGACGGGCACGTCCAGCCCGGGGACTCGCAGGATCGCGACGTCTTCTTCGGGATCGAACAGCACGACCTCGGCGTCGTAGACCGTGCCGAGCGAATCGACGGTGACGCCTTCGGTTCCGGCCACGACGTGCGCGTTGGTCATGACGACCTGCGGTGCGACGACGAATCCGGATCCTTCGAGCGCCTTCTGGCAACTCGGTGCGACACCGGAAACCTTCAGCACGCTCTGCTGCAACTGCGCGACGAGCGGGCTCGCGGCCAGGGCCGGATCCGGCTGTTCGACGTTCGCGACCGGCGTACGCCCGAACGGCCCGATGACGTCGGGTAGCCCGGACGTGTCGAGCAGCGCCGAGAATTCCTTGGGGATCCCGCGGAGCCACTGGGGTGCGACCTCGTCGACCTTGCCGAGCACCTGCGAACTGCGCACGGCAGTGGCGACCTCGGGTTGCGACGACGACGTCAGCGGTATCGCCAGTAGCCACGCCGCGGCGAGCACGGCCGCAGCCTGCAGGACCGCGCCGACGCCGCTGTCCACGGACCGGGCACCGCGCGAATGCATTCCGCTCCGGAGCGCCCGCCCGAGAACCATCCCGGACACCTCGCCGATGATGACGAGAACCACGATGAGCGCGATGCCGACGAACACGCGCAGCCTCGTCCCGTCGACGTGCTCGAGAACGTGCGGTGCGATCAGGATGCCCGCGACAGCTCCGAGAATGACGCCCAGAAAAGCCATCGCCGACGCCACCGCGCCCTGCCGCCATCCCGAACCCGCTGCGAGCAACGCGATACCGACGACGACGATGTCGACCCAGGTCCCGCCCGTCATCGTTCCAACCCTGCGCCAACGGCAGCCAAGCTCGCCTCCAGATCGCGAATGTCGGATGTGTCCCACTCGGTTTCCCAGCCCGAGACGGCCAGAAGACCCGCAAGAATACCGCCGGTGAAGCCCCAGACGAGCATCCCGTCCACGGCGAAAGCAGGGCCCTGATACCCGGCGGGGTGCCGGACCTGAAACCGATTGTCCGGGTCGAGCAGTTCGCGCAACGGCACACGGACGACGCGTTCTGCCTCGTTGGTGTCGACGACTCCGACGCGGCTCGGCGTTCTCCAGTACGCGAGCACGGGAACGACGTCGAATCGTGACGGCGGCACGTAGATTCCAGGCATCGTCGCGAGCGGTTGCACGCCGGACGGATCGAGTCCCGTCTCTTCCTGTGCTTCGCGCAATGCGGTGGCTATCGGAGACTCGTCGCCGGGATCGGTTGCACCACCGGGGAAGGCGACCTGGCCGCTGTGTTGCCGAAGCGTCGCAGCTCGTTGAGTCAACAGGACGTCGGCGTCGGCAGGCAGTCCCCCACGAGCGGTCGGATCGGCGTCGAACGCTCCACCGAAGAGCACGAGGACAGAGGCGGGACGCGTCGGCTCGGGGCCGACGGCTTTACGTTGCAGCACGGGATTGATGCCGTCGGTGTCGGTGAGGCCGCGTTCTCCCCCGGCTGCGTCGACGACGGCTTTCAACCACTGCGGCGCGGTCACCGGGCGATTCCGAGATCGGTGCGAACGGCCTCGTCGATCTCGTCGACGCTTCGGAAAGGTTGTGGCAACACTCTGGCGACATTGCCATCCGCGTCGACGAGAATCGACACCGGTAGCACGCTCGGCGCGCCGACCGCGGCTGCTATACGGCCTGCACCGTCCTGTACACCCGGAAGGCGAACGCCGTAGTCGGCGAGCTTCGTCAACCCGTTGGCCTCGTTGCGATCCTGGTGCACGGTCAGCACGGTCAGCTCGTCCGCAACCGAGTCGGCGTATTCCTGCAGGTGCGGAAGTTCCTCCTTGCACGGTCCACACCAGTACGCCCACAGGTTGATCAGAGCGGGCTTGCCCGCGAGCGCTGCACCAAGGTCGACGCGGCTGCCGTCGCCGATGCATTCGAGTTCGACACCGGCAAGCGGGCCGGACGAGACGGCCCCGGCAGAAGGCGTCGGACATGCATCCAGGGCGGCTCGTTCCCTCAGCGGCGCAAGCGCCTGCGCAGTGTCGGCGTCGCGTCGTTCCTCGGAGATCGGGGCGCCCTGCCCCGGACCGGTCGTCGTGGTCGGTTCGTCGTTCCCCCGAGGCCAGATCGCGAACACGAGCGCGGCGACGACGACCAACGCCGCGAGGGACCACCGGCCGGCAGACGCGTTCATGACCCGCTTCCGGAAGCGGGCGTCACGCCTGACCCCGAGGGTCGTTCCGCAGGCTCCACTCCTGCCAACTCGAGAAGGTGGTCCGTCTCGGGACCCTTCACCAACGCCGCCGCAGCCACCTTGTCGACGGGTCCCAGCCCGTAGGACGGGCAGTCCTTGGCCAGAACGCAGACTCCGCACGCGGGCTTGCGGGCGTGGCAGACGCGTCGGCCGTGGAAGATCACGCGGTGCGACAAATCCGTCCATTCCTTGCGCTCGATGAGCGCGCCGACCGCATGTTCGACCTTGACCGGGTCTTCTTCCTCGGTCCACTGCCACCGTCGGACGAGCCTGCCGAAATGCGTGTCGACGGTGATGCCGGGGACGTCGAAGGCATTACCGAGCACGACGTTGGCCGTCTTGCGACCGATACCGGGAAGCGTCACGAGGTCCTTCAGATTCCCGGGCACTTCGCCGTCGAACTTCTCCAGCAGCGCCGCGCCGAGACCGATCAACGAGTTCGCCTTGTTGCGATAGAAGCCCGTCGTGCGGATGTACTCCTCCAGCTCGGTTCGGTCGGCTTCCGCGTAATCGCGGGCAGTGCGATATCTCACGAACAGAGCGGGCGTCACCATGTTGACGCGTTTGTCGGTGCATTGCGCCGAGAGGATGGTCGCGACGGCGAGTTCGAGCGGTGTGGTGAAGTCGAGTTCGCAGTAGACGTGCGGAAAAGCCCGGGCCAGCTCGCGATTCATGCGGCGAGCGCGTCGCACGAGCCCCAGTCGGGTCTCCTCGCGTTTGCGCACGTCGGGACCCGAGGCGGCAGTCGATTTCACTCCACAACTGTACGGACAAGAATCGGCAACGAATCTGCCCTGTGTTCTTATCGAGACCTTTCGGGTGTTTACTGCTCGGTATGCAAGGACTCGCCGTGGTGCTCTTTCCAGTGCTCCTGATGATGTTCGCGCTCGCCATGGAGCGTGTGGAGTTCAGATTGAGCAAGCTGGGGGTTCACGAGCAGGAAGTCCAGGAGTTCCTCGATCAGGCCAGTTCGTCCGAGGTCGCGACGCTCGCGAACGAGGGCATGCCGCACGCGCTCGACCGTTTCAACAACCGCAAGCGCCGCGCGCCCGTCGTCGACGACTCCGAGGACCTGGCCGACCAACGCGCAAGCTGACCCCCGAAAACGCGTCGAACACCCTCGTTCGACGGTGAATTCTCGGTGAATGGTCCATTACGTGCGATTTCTTCACGCCGTTTCGGTGGCGCCTGCCACTCACTTCCGATCTCGGCGACGTAGACTTCACCGAGATAAATGTCATGTTTGATTACGGACATGAGTCCGGGCGTCGTGAGAGGCGCGGACTCGTGTCGCGAGAAACGCCATCGTCGGCGCGGGTGACTGGGTCGGCGACATCCCAAAAGGAGCGCAAGTGGACGACGTCCTGGCACGGGCCGGCATCTTCCAAGGAGTCGAACCCTCCGCAGTAGCGGCGCTGACCAAGCAGCTGCAGCCGGTCGACTTCCCCCGAGGACATGTGGTCTTCAACGAGGGCGAGCCCGGTGACCGGCTGTACATCATCGTCTCCGGCAAGATCAAGCTCGGACGCCGCTCCCCGGACGGACGCGAAAACCTGCTGACGATCATGGGCCCGTCGGACATGTTCGGTGAGCTGTCGATCTTCGACCCCGGCCCCCGCACGTCGACCGCGACGACGGTCACCGAGGTGCGCGCGGTCAGCATGGATCGCGACGCACTCAAGGCGTGGATCGATCAGCGTCCCGAGATCGCCGAGCAGCTGCTGCGCGTGTTGGCCCGTCGCCTGCGTCGTACCAACAACAACCTCGCCGACCTGATCTTCACGGACGTTCCCGGACGCGTCGCCAAGGCTCTGCTGCAGCTCGCTCAGCGCTTCGGCACGCAGGAAGCCGGCTCGCTGCGCGTCACGCACGACTTGACGCAGGAAGAGATCGCCCAGCTCGTCGGCGCATCGCGCGAGACCGTCAACAAGGCTCTCGCCGACTTCGCGCACCGCGGATGGCTGCGCCTCGAAGGCAAGAGCGTGCTGATCTCGGATTCCGAGCGTCTCGCTCGTCGCGCGCGCTAGTTCTCCCGTAAGTAGGTCAGCTGCGCCTTCACCGACATGCGCGCAGCTGGCCACAGCTTCTTGTCGACGTCCGCGTAGACGTGCTTGACCACCTGCATCGGCTTGGCATCGTGACCGAGCTCGTCGAGCGCCGCCTTGATCTGATCGAGCCGTTCCAGCCGGTGCTTGCGGTAGAACCGCGCCACCTCGGCAGTGTTCGCAACCTCGGCGCCGTGCCCTGGTAGCGCGATCTTGCCGTCGCCCGCGGCTTCGAGACGGTCCAGCGACGACAGGTAGTCGGCGAGCGTGCCGTCCTTCGGGTCGAGCACCGTCGTGCCGCGACCGAGGATCGTGTCGCCGGTCAGGACCGCGTCGTCGAGGACGAAGCTGAGCGAATCCGCGGTGTGCCCGGGTGTCGCCAACACGGTGATGCGAACGCCCGCAGCGTCGATCACTTCCCCGTCGGTCAGCGTCGTGCTGCCGTGAACGTACTTCTCCGACAGCGCGCGAATCGGCGCACCCGTCATCTTGTGGAACTTCTTCAGTCCGCCCGTGTGGTCCTTGTGGCGGTGGGTCACCAACACGAGCACGACGTTGCCCGTCGACGCCACCGCGTCGAGATGGTCGGTGTCCTTCGGTCCCGGATCGACGACGACGCAGTCGCCGCTCCCCGGTGCACGAAGAATCCACGTGTTGGTGCCGTCGAGCGTCATCTTGCCTGGATTGTCGGCGAGCAGAACCGCCGCGGTGTCGGTTACCTGCCGGAGCTGACCGTAGGCCGGGTGCGCGAGAGTCATAGCCGTACTTTAGGAGTATGAGAATCGGACTGGTAGGTGCAGGCCCCTGGGCGCGGTCGACGCATGGTCCCGCGCTCGCCGCGCATCCGGGCGTCGAGTTCGCCGGAGTGTGGGCGCGACGTCCCGACGCGGCTGCGGCCGTCGGAGCGCCCGTGTACGACAGTTACGACGCGTTGCTCGCCGATGTCGACGCCGTCTCGTTCGCGGTTCCGCCGGAGGTGCAGGCGCCGATGGCCGTCGCGGCAGCCGAGGCGGGCAAGCACATGCTGTTGGACAAGCCGATCGCCGCGACGCTCGACGAGGCGCGCCGGCTGGCCGACGCCGTCGGACACGCGTCGGTGCGGTCGATCGTGGCGCTGACGCGTCGGTTCGCGCCGGAGACGCGGGCATTTCTCGCGGAGACCGACGGGCGGACGTTCAGTGCCGGGTCGGGGACGTGGCTCTCGGGGGCGGTGCTGGGCGGCGAGTACTCGCTGTCCGAGTGGCGCCATCGAGACGGAGCTCTGTTCGATGTGGGACCGCACGTCTTCGATCTGCTGGACGTCGCGCTCGGTCCGATCGCCGGGGTCGCTCTGGCGCGACTCGATGCGGCGTCGGATACGTGGACCGTCGTGCTCGAGCACGACGGCGGCGCGATCAGCACCTCGTCGCTGTCACTGCGGACGCCGGTGCAGCCGTCGCTGTTTCGCGTGGAACTGAGCGGCAGCGACGGTGTCGTGTCGTTGGCGGACAGGTCGACACCCGCGACGGATTGCTTCGCGGTGCTGCTCGACGAGTTCCTGGAGTCGATCGAGTCCGGAATCGACCATCCCTGCTCGGTGCAGCGGGGTTTGCATTTGCAGAAGGTGCTCGCACACGTGAGCGCGAATACATAGAGGGCTATACATTCGCGCTCACGTGGGCCGAAGGCCCCTACACCTCGACGATCAGCTCGACCTCGACGGGCGCGTTCAGCGGCAGTTCCGCGACGCCCACCGCTGACCGGGCGTGCTTGCCCGCGTCGCCGAAGATCTCGCCGATGACGTTCGACGACCCGTTGACGACACCGGGCTGCCCGGTGAATCCAGGTGCCGACGCGACGAAGCCGACGACCTTGACGACCCGCTTGATCGCGTCGACCCCGACGAGGGCGTCGATGGCAGCCAGCGCGTTGAGGGCACAGACGCGGGCTGCCTCGGCGGCATCCTCGGCGGACACGTCGGTGCCGACCTTGCCCGTCGCGGTCAGTTCGCCTGCGACCATCGGTAGCTGTCCGGACGTGTAGACCAGCGAACCCGTCTGCACGGCCGGAATGTACGCAGCCAGAGGGGGTACGACGGACGGCAGCTCGATGCCGAGCTCGTCCAGGCGCGTCGACCAGTCAGCCATGCGTCAGACCTTCGGACGCTTGAAGTAGGCCACCAACGTGTCGCCCCCGTTGGGTCCGGACATGATGGTGACGAGTTCCCAGCCCTCGGCTCCGTAGTTGTCGAGGATCTGTTTGGTCGCGTGGATCAGGACCGGCGCGGTGAAGTATTCCCAGGTGATTCGTTCGCTCATGCGGGTGAGCCTAGTCGCATTGGCGCAGACCGCTGAGTGCACCTTACAGTCCACTCACCATGGCAAAACTGGACATCAAGGACGCGGCGTTCCACTTCCTGCGCGCGGTGAGCGGACCGACGGACATGTACGGCATCTACGTGTTCGACGCCGAGGACGCCGTCCCTCCCACGTTCGAGGCGATCGAAGCGCACGTCGTAGCGCGGCGACCGGTGGTGCCAGGCCTGAACATCGTGCTGCGTGAAGCGCCACTCGGCCTCGACTTCCCGTCGTGGGTTCCCAGTGCCGGCGACACCGCCGATCACCTGTCCGACCACGACCTCACGGGCACGTCGTGGCCCGAGTGCCAGACGCGCATCTCGTCCATTCTCGAGGTCGGTCTCGACGCGCGGGTCCGGGCCTGGCATCTGCACGTTCTCCGAGGCGTCCGCGATGTGCCGACGGTCGACGGCGCGGCGACGGTCGTCGTCCTGCAGGTCAGTCACGCGATGACCGACGGTCTCGGTCTCACCCGCATCGCGAGTGCACTGTTCGCACCTCCCGGGACACCCGACGACGTCGTCGGCGCAGCGCTACCCGGACACGCCCCTGTCCGACGGCCACGAGCACCGATACTGGCCGCGACCGCGTCGGTACTCGCGACGCCGATACGACTGGCCCGTTACGGACTTCACATTCGTTCGGCCCGAAAACGCTACGCAGCCAGTCGTTCTCAGCTGGCGCCGCCGGTACGGCCCGGACCGTCGACGCGGCTCACGGTCGATCCCACCGGCAGCCGTGCCGTCCACATCGTCCCGTTGCCCGCGTCGGCGCTGCGGGGACGCGGGGTTCCCGTCACGGCCGTGGCCCTGGCCGCCGTCGCGTCGGCGACCGAGAAGTACCTGCGCGCACACGGCGACGACATCCCCGACGTCCTCAACGCGAGTGTCCCGGTCTCCCTGGGTCCCGACATCGAATGGTCGTCGGCCAACCGGGCTCTGTCGTGCATGGTCGATCTGCACCTCGGTGAATCGGATCCGACCAAGCGGGCTCGACTGATCGCGGAATCGGTTGTCGCCGAACGCCGACGCGTCACGTCACCCGAACTGCTCGACATCGCTCGCGCGGAGGAACTTCTGCCTGCACCCGTCGTACTTGCCGCGCAGCGCCTTCGGCAACGTCGAAAGACCGTGCGTCCGACGACGTTCTGGACCCACACGAACGTCGTCAGCGTGGACCGCGGCCGCACTCGACCGATGCTCGAATTATGCGGCAGCCGTGTGACATTCACGTCGGGTACGCCGATGCTGGCCGAGAACCGCCCACTGGTGCACGGTTTCTTCGGTGGCGGCGACATCATCACCGTCGTCGTGCTCGCGTGCCCCGATGTCGTTCCCGACCACGAGAAGTACGTCGAATCGTTGATCGATTCGATCCGCGAACTGTGAGAGGGTGCCACACGTGAGTCGCCTCGACATCATCGACGCCGCATTCCACTACTCCGGTGATGCGTCGCGCGACCAATACGTCCTGCTCGCGTTCGCTCCGGCCGGGCCGACGCCCACGTTTCGTCAGATCTGCGATTTCGTCGAAGCCCGAGCGCAGCGCATTCCCGAACTGGCGCAACGCATCGTCGAAGTGCCGGGCAATCTCGATTTCCCGCGCTGGGTGTTCGACGACGCGCCGGCGCAGTCGCACGTTCACGAAATCTCGGACGCGCCGACGTGGCCGGAGTTCCGACGAGTCGTCGACCGCCTTCTCACCGACCCGGTCGACGCGACACGCGCGGCATGGCATATCCACGTCGCCCGCGAGGTGTCCGGGGTTCCGCAGACCCCCGGTAATGCCGTGGTCGTCGTGTTCCAGGTCAGTCACGCGTTGACGGACGGCCGAGGTGCGTCACGGCTCGCGCGACTGTTGTTCGCGCCGAAGCCGACCGAGACGTCCGCAGGACACGAGCCCGCTCGGACTCCGACGTCGCTTCTTCCCATCGCGATTGCCTCGGCGCTTGCTCTGCCGTTTCGGACGGCGACTGCCCGCGTCGCGGCATGGCGAGCACGTCGCGACTACGAGCGCGTGCACGGTTCGCAACCAGCACAACGCGATTCACCGCGCCCCGCGATAGCGAGCAATGCCGACCCGACTCCCGCACGCGTATCGCACGTACACGTATGTCCGCCAGATCTTTTCGCGAAGAAGTCCGTGTCGGTGACGACGCTCGGGCTGGCCGCGGTGAGCCTGGCCACGGAACGGTACCTTGCCGAAATAGGCGACGGAGCGCCCGAGAGCTTGAATTCACTTGTGCCGATGGCTGTTCCCGAGGATGCACGGTGGACCGCCGTCAACCGCATCGTCAACGGAACCGTCGATCTGCACGTGAGCATCCCCGATCTGCGGAAGCGTGCCCGCGCGATCCGCGAGTCGCTGTCGCGCGCCCGCGCCGAGATCGCAGACCCCGCTCTGCTGCGGTGGATCACCGTGGAGAACCGGATCCCCGCGCCGATTTTTCTGGCGATGAGGAAGCTGAACGCCCGACGCACGCCGCCGAACCATCGCGTTCCCGAATCGGTGCTGACGAACGTCACCGTGGTCAGCGTCGACCGAGGCGATGCAAATCTCGAGCTGTGCGGTCGCCCGGCCACCTTCACGGCCGGGTTTCCGATGCTCGGGCCTGCTCGGTCGCTCACCCACGGTTTCTACGGCCTCGGCGACGCGGTCTCGGTATGCGTCGTCGCGTGCCCCGACACGTTCCCGGACCACGAGCGCTACGCCGGGATTCTGGCCGACGCCGTCGCCGATGTTGCCGACGCAACGAGCTGAAGTGCGTTTCTGACGAGGCAGTTCGCGATTCGTCTATATGGTCGTGGTGTGGCTACATCGAGTTTCGACGGCTGGCCGGACAAGGCTGCCGCCGCGCGACTTCATTTCGTCTCGGGCAAGGGCGGCACCGGGAAGTCGACGGTCGCTGCCGCGCTGGCGTTGGCGCTCGCCGCCGACGGGCGCCGCGTCCTGCTGGTCGAGGTCGAAGGACGCCAGGGCATAGCCCAGCTGTTCGACGTTCCGCCGCTGCCGCCGACGGAGACGCGCGTGGCGTCGGCCGAGGGCGGAGGCGAGGTCTACGCGCTCGCCATCGACATCGAGACGGCGTTCCTCGAATACCTGGACATGTTCTACAACCTCGGCTTCGCCGGCCGCGCGATGCGGAAGATCGGCGCTATCGAGTTCGCGACGACCATCGCCCCCGGCCTGCGCGACGTGCTGTTGACCGGCAAGGTCAAGGAGTGCGTCATCCGCACGGACAAGGCGGGCCGGCGGGTCTACGACGAGGTCGTCGTCGACTCCCCGCCGACGGGTCGGATCGGGAATTTCCTCGACGTCACCAAAGCGATGGCAGACCTTGCGAAGGGCGGTCCGGTGCGCTCGCAGAGCGAAGGCGTCGTGCGGCTGCTGCACTCGGCCGACACCGTCGTGCACCTCGTCACGCTGCTCGAGGCGCTGCCGGTGCAGGAGACAGCCGACGCAGTGCGCGAGCTCGAAGCCGCCGACCTGCGCCTGGGCACCGTCGTCGTCAATCGCACCGAGCCTGCCTATCTCCCGGCGGACGCGCTGTCCGACGCGGCACACGGAACCGTCGACGCGGCAGCCATTCGGACCGGGCTGGAGAAGACCGGGATTTCGCTGTCCGACGACGACTTCGCGGGCCTGCTGACCGAAACCATCGAACATGCGTCGACGTTGTCCGCGCAGGTCGAGAGCGCCGCCCAGCTCGACGAGTTGGACACGGCACGCCTGCACCTTCCCATGCTCGCCGACGGCGTCGACCTCGGTGGGTTGTACGAACTGGCGGCGGAACTCAGAGAGCAGGGTGTCAAGTGACCGTTCCAAGTAAAACGGCAGTCCTCGACATCGACAGGATTCTGCGCGACGCGTCGTCGCGCATCGTCGTGGTGTGCGGGGCAGGCGGCGTCGGCAAGACGACGACGGCCGCATCGATGGCGTTGCGGGCTGCCGAGGAAGGACGCAAGGTCGTCGTGCTGACGATCGATCCGGCGCGGCGTCTCGCGCAGGCACTCGGGGTCGGTGAGCTCGACAATTCACCCCAGCCGGTGAAGCTGCCCGCCGGGGCGAAGGGCGAGCTGCACGCGATGATGCTGAACATGCGTCGCACGTTCGACGAGATGGTCATCGAGCATTCGACGCCCGAGAAGGCCGAGCAGGTGCTGGCCAACCCGTTCTATCAGACGGTTGCGTCGTCGTTCTCCGGCACGCAGGAGTACATGGCGATGGAGAAGTTGGGCCAGCTCGCCGCGGATCGGACGTGGGATCTGATCGTCGTGGACACGCCGCCGTCGCGTAACGCGCTCGACTTCCTGGACGCCCCGCAACGTCTCGGATCATTCCTCGACGGCCGGTTCATCCGGTTGCTGATGGCCCCCGGCCGCGGCCTGACACGCATGGTGACGGGCGCGATGAGCCTGGCACTACGCGGAGTGTCGACGGTGATCGGCAGCCAGATGCTGACGGACGCGTCGGCGTTCGTGCAGTCGCTGGATTCGATGTTCGGCGGCTTCCGGGAACGTGCGACGCGCACCTACCAGCTCCTGCGGGCACCCGGCACCAGTTTCATCGTGGTCGCGGCGGCGGAGCCCGACGCGCTGCGTGAGGCGGCGTTCTTCGTGGACAGGCTCAGCGGTGAGGGGATGCCGCTGGCGGGCCTCGTGCTCAATCGGACCCACCCGACGCTGTCGGCGTTGCCGGCCGATCACGCGGTCACGGCCGCGGACCAGTTGACGGACGTCGACGACGACGCAGCGGCGTTGACCGCAGCAGTTCTACGAATCCACGCTGCCCGTTCGGTGACCGCGACTCGCGAACTGCGTCTGCTCCGACGGTTCACGTCGGCGCATCCGCGAGTTCCGATCGTCGGCGTGCCGTCGTTACCGTTCGAGGTGTCGGATCTGCACGCCCTGCGTGCGGTGGCCGATCAGCTGACGCAGTCGGCCTGACCGCCGTCAGATCGCAGCTTGCTGCTGGCGCTGCGACTCGAAGAAGTCCGCCCATGATTCGACTTCGGGGTGCTGCTTGAGCAGTGCACGCCGTTGCCGTTCTGTCATCCCACCCCAGACGCCGAATTCCACCCTGTTGTCCAGTGCGTCGGCTCCGCACTGCATCAGTACAGGACAGTGCCTGCAGATCGTTGCGGCCTTACGCTGTGCCGCCCCCCTGACGAAAAGCTGGTCAGGATCCGTGCCCGAGCATCTGGCCTGGGACACCCAGGCAATTCGAGCTTCTGCTTCTTCGACATCGAGCCGCGCCGGTGCTGCTGTCGTGTGCATTTGCGGATACCCCTTTGCAATTCGAACGCCCTCGTTGGACATTCCACAAGCCCCGTACCGACGACTGCTTCACCGCTCGAAGCACACCGACTTAGGAGCTGCCCCACATTCATATGCAAGTGTTATGTGAATCACACCGTGCTCACAATTTAGGTAAAGACAGCGTCGAACGCAAGATGACAACGGCACTTTTCTGGTACGCGCGTCCCGACCAGGGCTTACTCGCATAGCTCTCCGACGGCACCTGGGACAGGGGGCGCGACACACGTACTCTGTCAGTCGTGTCAGTTGGAAAAACCGTGGCGAAGCTCGCCGGATGTTCCGCACTTGCAGGTGCTCTGTTGGCCGGCGTCATGTTCCCGTTGGCGGGAGGGTTCGGCTACGCGTCCAATCGTGCGGCCGACACCGTCGACAACGTGTCCGCCGAACTGGTCGAGGGTGCTGTTCCCGCGGTGTCGACGATGGTCGACGCCGCAGGCAATCCCATCGCCTGGTTGTACGAGCAGCGGCGATTCGAGGTGCCGAGCGACAAGATCTCCAACGAGATGAAGCTCGCCATCGTCTCCATCGAGGACAAGCGCTTCGCCGAGCACCAGGGCGTGGACTGGCAGGGCACGCTGCGCGCGTTCTTGACCAACACGACGAGCGGCCAGGTCGAGCAGGGCGCGTCGACGCTCGATCAGCAGTACGTGAAGAACTACCAGCTGCTGGTCGTCGCGAAGACCGACGCCGAGCGCCGCGCGGCGATCGAGACGACGCCTGCCCGCAAGATCCGTGAGATCCGGATGGCGCTGACGCTCGACAAGGAACTGACCAAGGACGAGATCCTGACGCGGTACCTGAACCTCGTGCCGTTCGGCAACGCGTCGTTCGGCATCCAGGACGCCGCACAGACGTACTTCGGTGTCGACGCGAGCCAGCTCGACGCCAAGCAGTCCGCGATGCTCGCCGGCATGGTGCAGTCCAGCTCCGCGCTGAATCCGTACACCAACGAGCAGGGCGTCACCGAACGACGAAACATCGTTCTGGACACGATGATCCAGAACATCCCGGACCGGGCCGACGAGTTCCGCGCCGCCAAGTCCGAGCCTCTCGGCGTCCTCCCGACGCCCAACTCGCTACCCCGGGGCTGCATCGCCGCGGGTGACCGCGGATTCTTCTGCGATTACGCACTGCAGTACCTGGCCAACGCAGGTATCAGTCGCGAGCAGATCGACAAGGGCGGATACCTCATCCGTACGACGCTCGATCCGGAGGTCCAGAACTCGACCAAAGCCGCGTTGGTGTCCAACACGAGCCCGACGGTCGACGACGTCGCGACGGTCATGAACGTCGTCGCACCGGGTCAGGATTCTCATCGCATCCTCGCGATGGGCAGTAGCCGCACGTACGGCCTCGACGCCGACGCGGACGAGACCGTGCAGGCTCAGCCGTACTCTCTCGTCGGTCACGGCGCGGGATCGATCTTCAAGGTGTTCACGACGGCAGCGGCGATGGAACGCGGCCTGGGAACGAGCGCGGTGTTGCAGGTGCCGAGACGGGCCGAGGTCAAGGGAATGGGTGACGGAGGTGCCCGCGGCTGCCCGGCTGCCACGTACTGCGTCGAGAACGCGGGTAACTACCCGGCTCAGCTGTCCGTGACCGACGCGTTGGCGCAGTCGCCGAACACCGCGTTCGTGAAGCTGATCGAGTCCGTCGGCGTCACACCGACGGTCGATATGGCGGTGCGTCTCGGGCTGCGGTCGTACGCCGACCCCAACACGTCCGGGTTCGGCGAGCAGAGCATGGCCGACATGCAGAAGTCGCAGAACCTCGGTTCGTTCACCCTCGGACCGACGTGGGTCAATCCGCTCGAGCTCTCGAACGTGGCCGCGACGCTCGCGTCCGGGGGCAAGTGGTGCCCGCCCACGCCGATCGACTCCGTGTTCGACCGTGAGGGCAAGCAGGTTCCGGTGACGCAGCAGGCCTGCGAGCAGGTCGTCGAGCCGGGTCTGGCCAACACGCTCGCGAACGCGATGAGCAAGGACGATCAGCCGGGTGGAACGTCGGCGTCGGCTGCAGGTTCGGTCGGTTGGACGCTTCCGATGGCAGGCAAGACCGGTACCACCGAGTCGCACATGTCGTCCGGATTCCTCGGGTTCACCAACCGTTACGCCGCTGCTGTGCTCACCTACGGTGACTCGCCGACGCCCGGAGAGATCTGCTCGTTCCCGCTGCGCCCGTGCGGCGACGGTAACCTGTTCGGCGGTAACGAGCCGGCCCGCACCTGGTACAACGCGATGAGTCCGGTGGCGACGAAGTTCGGTCCGGTGGAACTGCCGCCGGTGGATCAGAAGTACGTGCGAGGCTCGGCCAACGGACAGGTTCCCGACGTCACGGGTCAGTCGCAGAGTTCGGCGACGTCGACGCTGCAGGGCGCAGGCTTCCAGGTGTCGGTCGCGACCAGTGAGAGCTCGGCCTCCCGCGGGACGGTGACGTCGCAGTCACCGTCGGGTTCGGCCATTCCCGGATCGACCATCACGATCTACGTCAGCGACGGGTCGGTGCGTCAGGCTCCTGCCGCGCCCGCGGTCCCGTCCTTGCCGAACATCGAGATCCCGACCATTCCGCCGAACATTCAGATCCCGGCGATACCGGGGCTCACCGCTCCGAGGTAGGCAGCTTCGCTGCATGTGCACGGAAATACATAGCCGGCTACGTATTTCCGTGCACGTGCGCGGCTCGTCAGAGCCGATCCTTGACCGCTTTCGAGATGCGCGAGCCGTCGGCCTTGCCTGCGGCGAGCGCCGTGGCCGCTTTCATGACCTGGCCCATCTGCTTCATCGCCGGGCGCTCACCGATCTCCTCGGCAATCTGAGCGATCGCGGTGTCCGCGACGTCGGCGAGCTCGGCGTCGGTCAGCGGCGTCGGCAGGTATTCGTCGATGATCTGCGCCTCGGCGCGCTCGTTGGCCGCGAGCTCTCCGCGACCGTTCTCGGTGTAGATCTCGGCGGATTCTCCGCGCTTCTTCGACTCCTTCGCGAGCACCTTGAGCACCTGCTCGTCGGTCAGCTCGGTGGCTTCCTTACCCGAGACTTCCTCGGTCTGAATTGCGGAGAGAAGCATCCGGATCGTTGCGGTGCGGAGTTTGTCCTTCGCCTTCATGGAGGCGGTGAGATCGGATCGGAGCTGGGACTTGAGTTCGGACATGTCACAGAACGCTACGCGGGCTCTCCCCGACACCGCACGTCGATTCCCAGGCCTGACGTATCGTTGGCTGTGTGTTCGTGAACAACAGTGCTACCAACTCCAGCATTCTCGATGCCGCAGCACGTGCTCGTCGGAGCGCAGCGGAGGCACCCGTCCGGAGCGCAGCTCTCGCGACCGCGGGAGCCGCAGCACTCGGGATCGGGTATGCAACGCTCATAGAACGCAACGCATTCACGCTGCGCGAGACGTCGATGGCCGTCCTCGAACCAGGATCCTCTCCGCTGCGCGTGCTGCACATCAGCGACCTGCACATGATGCCGGGCCAGCGCATGAAACAAAACTGGCTGCGCGAATTGGACCGGCTCGAACCGGATCTCGTCGTCAACACCGGCGACAATCTGTCGCACATGCGGTCGGTACCTGCCGTCGTTCAGGCCCTCGGCCCGCTTCTCGCGCGTCCCGGCCTGTTCGTGTTCGGTAGCAACGACTACTTCGCGCCGAAGCCGAAGAACCCGCTGCTCTACTTCAAGAAGGAACACAAGCGCGTGCTGGGCGAGTCGCTGCCGTGGCGCGACCTGCGTGCCGCGTTCACCGAGCGCGGATGGCACGACGTGACGCACGTCCGTCGGGAGCTCGAGGTGGCCGGTGTCCGGATCGCGTCGGCGGGCGTCGACGATCCGCATCTGAAGCGCGACCGCTACGACACCATCGCCGGTCAGCCCAATCCGCTGGCAGATCTGCGCCTGGGCATCACGCACTCCCCCGAGCCGCGTGTCCTCGACCGTTTCGCCGAGGACGGCTACGACCTGGTTCTCGCGGGCCACACGCACGGCGGTCAGCTGTGCCTGCCGTTCTACGGCGCGCTCGTCACCAACTGCCAGCTCGACCGCTCGCGGGTCAAGGGTCCGTCGAAGTGGGGCGCCCACACCCAGCTGCACGTCTCGGCCGGCATCGGCACGTCCCCGTGGGCTCCCGCGCGCTTCTGCTGCAGGCCCGAAGCGACACTGTTGACGCTCACTCCGGCCCCGAGAAAGGGCGGAAAAACCGGGTCCGACGAGGGCGTTTCGCGTTCCGAGGCAGTCGTACGCTAGACTTCTGCACGCGGTACACGGGGTGTGGCGCAGCTTGGTAGCGCGCTTCGTTCGGGACGAAGAGGTCGTGGGTTCGAATCCCGCCACCCCGACAGTGAAACCCCCGGCTCTCATCGAGAGCCGGGGGTTTTCTGCTTCACGGGAACGCCGTCAGAGACCCCGGTCGATGAGGTCGAGAATCTCGTCGCTCGTCGCGGCGTGGATTCGGTCGACGGTCGCGTCCGGAGTCGGACCGAGGTCCGCGAGCAGAGCCGAAAGCCGTTCCGCGATCTCCGCCCGAGACTCTTCGCTCACCTCGGAGACCGCGGCGCGCAGGCGTTCGACGTCGGCGAGCGCGGCCGTCACGGGATCGGGCATCAGTTCGCTTCGGAGAAATTCGGCCACGGCGCGTGAGCTGGGATGGTCGAACACCACTGTCGGAGGCAGCCTGAGGCCCGTCGTCGCGCCGAGCTGGTTGCGCAGCGCGACCGCGGCGAGCGAATCGAATCCGAGTTCCTTGAACGCCTGATCCGGGTCCACCGACTCCGCTGTCTCGTACCCGAGGACGGTCGCGGCGGCAGCGCGGACGAGATCGAGCATCAGGTGCCGTTGTTCCGGGACGGTCCGCTCGGCCAGCGTCTCCGCCCACGCGTCGGGCCCGCTGCCATGGACATCCGACGCCACCTGCGGTGCGCGCACCTGGCGCACGAGGCCGCGGAACAGCGGTGGAACCTCGAGCACGGAACGGTCGAGACGCACCGCGGCCACAACCGGTTCTCCCGACGCCACCGCACTGTCGAACAGCGCGAGCCCCTCGGATTCTCGGAGCGCGATCATCCCGGTTCGCGACGCCCTGGCGCGGTCGATCGGACCGAGCTCGGCCGTCATCGTGCTCAGGGGCGCCCACATGCCCCATTGGATCGACGTCGCAGGCAGGCCGTCCCGGTGCCGACGCAGGGCGAGCGCGTCGAGGAACGTGTTGGCGGCGGCATAGTTTCCTTGACCGGGAGCGCCGAGAACGCCTGCGAGCGAGGAGAACAGCACGAAGGCCTGCACGTCCATGCCCTCGGTCAGCCGGTGCAGATTCCACGCTGCGTCAGCTTTCGGCCGCAGCACGGCGTCGAGCTTCCCCGCGGTCAGGGAGGACAGGGTCGCGTCGTCGACGACGCCTGCCGCATGGACGACGGCCGTCAGCGGATGGTCGGCACTGACCGCATCGAGCAGTGCCGCTGCGGCCTCGAAGTCCGCGACGTCGCACGCGATGATGTCGACATCGGCACCCGCGGACGTCAGTTCGCGGCGCAGATCCTCGGCGGTGTCCGCTTTCGGCCCGCGCCTGCTGGTCAGGATCAGATGCCGGACGCCGTATTTCTCCACGAGGTGGCGGGCGACGAGCGTTCCCAAAGTACCTGTACCACCAGTGATCAGAACCGTGCCGTCTCGGTCCAACACTGTGTCCGATGGCCGTTCCACGGCGTCCAGGCGGCGCATCCGAGGTGCGAACAACGCACCTTCTCGCACGGCCACCTGGGGCTCCCCCATCGCGACGGCCACCTCGACCACCGCGTCCAGGTCGGAGACGTCGTCGACGTCGAGCAGCACAGTGCGACCGGGGTTTTCGTTCTGCGCGGACCCGACGAGACCCCATACTGCGGCCGCGGCGGGATCCACCCGGTCGTCGGGTTCCACGGCCATGGCGCCACGAGTGACGACGACCAGTGGTCCATCCGTATTCGTCATGTCCTCCTGGAGTTCCGTCAGCACACGCGCGCACTGTGCATGCGCGGATTCGACGTCGGCAGTGCTCGCGATCATCAGACGCCGCGAACCGCGTTCGCGCACAGTTGCAGTCGACTCCACCGGGATCCACACCGTGTGATGCAGCCGCCGCGCAGCGCCGACGCGACCATCCTCGGGTGCGACGCGGACAGCGACGACGGTGAGAACCGGCTCTCCGTCGTCGGCGTGCAGACGAAGTCCTTCGGCGGTGCGCGAGACGGTCACGGTACCGACGCCTGTCTTACCGAGAGCAATTCCGGTCAGCTCCGTCGGCGACTCACCGACCGCATCGAGCGCGCCCTGCAGAAGCAACGGATGAACGCCGTAACCGTCTGCGTCGATCCCGTCGTCGAGCGTCACGGCGAACGCGTCCGCCGAGTCGGTGTCGTGCTGAACCACGTTCACGACATCCACGAGAGTGCCTGTTGCGTGCACGGTCTCGGCCGTCGACAGCGTAACCGTGCGGGAACCGTCGTCGTCCGCGGGCACGACGACGACGCGGATGCTCACGGTTCCGGACGCCGGAAACTCGACAGGCTCGTGAAGGGCGAGTGTGCGAATACTGTCGAATCCGACGGTTCCCGCTGCATGCAGCATCAGCTCGACGATCACCGCGGGCAGAAGGGTACGGTCGTCGACGAGCCACGGATCTCGTTGCAGCGACAGCTGTCCGGTGAACACCACCGTGCCGTCGTCCAGTTCGAGCTGGGTTCCGAGCAGCGGGTGGCCTGCGTCGTTCAGGCCCAGATCGGCGGGTTCACCGGCGAACCCGCGCGCCGGGGTCGGCCAGAACGATCGCCGCTGAAACGCGTACGTGGGCAATGCGACTCGGGTGCACCCCGGGAGCACGGCGTCCCAGTCGATCGACGCACCCCACACGAAGGACGACGCCAACGCCCGCATCAAGTCGTGTGGTTCGTCGTCCGTAGGCAGGGTTGCGATCGCGTTCGGCACGACCTCTGCCGCGAGGGCTGTCAGCACCGATCCCGGCCCGACCTCGATCACCGTCGTGACGCCGAGTTCGTCCAGAGCACGCATGCCGTCGTGGAAGCGAACGGGTTCTCGGACGTGCCGCGCCCAGTAGTTCGGTCCCGCGACATCCCCGACTCGGCCGGTCACGTTGGACACCAACGGAATCGACGGCATGCGCAGGGAAAGTCCGGCCGCCGTCCGGCCGAAGTCGTCCAGGACCGGATCCATCAGCGAAGAATGAAACGCGCGTTCGACGCGTAAGCGCGTGACAGTGATGTCCTTCTCTTTCAATTCGTCTGCCACCGAATCGATCTCGCGCACCGGGCCTGCCAGCACGATCGACTGGACCCCGTTGATCCCCGCGACGTCGACGCGGCCGTCCACGATCGCGTCGAGGTCCTCGGCCCGCGCCCGCACGGCGATCATCGCACCCGGCTCGGTCGACTGCATCGCCTTGCCTCGGGCGGTGACCAGCGCGGCCGCGTCGGGCAGGTCGAGCACACCGCTCGCACAGGCCGCCGTGATCTCACCGATCGAATGACCGATCAGACAGTCCGGCGCGAGTCCCCACGATCGCAGCAGCGCATACACCGCGGATTCGACGGCGAACAAAGCAGGTTGGGTGAATTCGGTCCGGTCCAACAGGCCCGCGTCCGATCCCCACATGACCTCCCGCACCGGCATGTCGAGATGCTCGTCGAGTGCGTCGCAGACGTCGTCCAGCGCGGCTGCGAACACCGGAAACGTCTCGTACAACCGCGCGCCCATGCCGAGTCGTTGCGCGCCCTGGCCGGTGAACATCATCGCCGACTTGCCACGTATCCGACTGCCCTCCAGCACATTCGACGCGGCGGTGCCCGCGGCGACGCTCGCGAGACCCGAGCGCAGGTCCGCGAGGTCGTCACCGACGATCGCCGCCCGATGGACGAACGCAGGTCGCCCGGTGGCGAGCGTGTACGCGATGTCTGCAGGCGACGGAGAATCCTCTGTCTCGAGGAACTGCATCAGATTGGCCGCCTGGGCTCGCATCGCGTCGACTGTCTTTCCGGACAGAACCCACACGAGCGGGGCCGCTGTCGACGTCTCGGCAGGCGAGAAGTTCGGTGGCTGTTCGAGAATCATGTGCGCGTTCGTGCCGCTGATACCGAACGACGACACTCCCGCGCGCCGCGGCCTACCGTTCGACGGCCAGGGCACCTCTTCACCGAGCAACCGCACGTCTCCGGCGGTCCAGTCGACGACGCGAGTCGGTGTGTCACCGTACAGACTCCGCGGTAGCGTGCCGTGACGCATCGCCATCACCATCTTGATCACTCCGGCGATGCCGGCCGCCGCCTGGGTGTGTCCGATGTTCGACTTGATCGAACCAAGCCACAACGGGTCGTCGCGTCGGTCCTGGCCGTACGTGGCGATCAGCGCCTGCGCCTCGATCGGGTCGCCGAGTGTCGTTCCGGTTCCGTGCGCTTCGACCGCGTCGATATCAGCGGGTGTGAGACGCGCATCGGCCAGTGCCTGTCGGATGACGCGTTCCTGCGACGGCCCGTTCGGTGCCGTCAGCCCGTTCGATGCCCCGTCCTGGTTGACGGCCGATCCCCGGACGACGGCAAGCACCGGATGGCCGTTGCGACGGGCGTCGTCGAGACGCTCGAGCACCACCATTGCCGAGCCCTCGCTCAGCCCGGTCCCATCTGCTCTGTCGGAGAACGGTTTACAGTGCCCGTCCGCGGCGAGACCACGTTGCCTGCTGAACTCGACGAGCACACCCGGCGTCGCCATCACGGTCGCGCCGCCCGCGAGCGCGAGAGAGCATTCACCGTCGCGCAAAGCCCGTGACGCCAGGTGCATCGCGACGAGCGACGACGAACAGGCGGTGTCGACGGTGACCGCCGGTCCGGTGAAACCGAGTGTGTACGAGATTCGACCGGACGCCACGCTGTTACTGGTGCCGGTCATCAGATAACCCTCGGCATCGACGTTGCGCTGGCTCATCAGGTGAAAGCCGTAGTCGCTGCCCATCATTCCGACGAACACGCCGGTATCCTCGAGACCGGGAGCATCCGGCGGGATGCCTGCACTCTCCAGCGCTTCCCACGCTCGTTCGAGCAGTTGACGGTGCTGCGGGTCCATCGCGACGGCCTCGCGCGGACTGATCCCGAAGAAGGCGGCGTCGAATTCGTCTGCGTCGTACAGGAACCCGCCCTCCTTCATGTACGTCGTGCCCGGCTTCGCCGGATCGGGGTCGTAGACGTCGTCGAGAATCCACCCTCGGTTGTCCGGGTACGGGCCGGCGACGTTCCGCCCGTCGCGGACGAGCCTCCATAAATCCTCAGGCTCGGCCACCCCTCCCGGGTAGCGACATGCCATACCGACGATCGCGATCGGGATGTCGTCCCGTCGCGAACGTGTCTCCTGCGGAACGCTTGTGGAGATGCCGAGCACCTGTGCCTCGAGCTCGCGGGCGAGCGCGTCGGCGGTCGGGTGGTCGAACACCACCGTCGCGGCGAGCGTGACGCCGGTGGCCGACGCCAGGTCGTTGCGTAGCTGCACGGCCGTCAGCGAGTCGAACCCGAGGTTCTTGAACGCGCGTTCGGGGTCGATGTCCTCTTTGCCCTCGTGCCCCAGCACTGCGGCTACGTGCGTCGTGACGAGGTCGAGCACCCGTAGATGACGGGCGTCGGCATCGAGCGAGGCGAGCTCCTCGGCCAATCCGGTCGGAGACTCGGTCGCCGCGGTGCGACGGCGCAGTCCGAGTATTCGGCGCAGGATCGGCGGCGCAGCGCCCGACGCGGCGGTGCGCTTGGACAGGCGCAGCGGGGCGATCAGCGGGCGGTCCACCGCGAGTGCGGCGTCGAACAGCGCGAGCCCGGACGCCTGGTCGATGGTGTCCATACCCACGCGGTGCAGACGGCTCAGATCCGTCTCGCTCAGATGCGACGTCATCGCGCTCGGTGTGTCCCACAGTCCCCACGCCATCGCGACGGCAGGCAGACCACGGGCTCGGCGATGCTGGGCAAGGCCGTCGAGGAACACGTTGGCTGCCGCATAGTTCGCTTGTCCTGCTGCGCCGAGAATGCCTGCGGCAGAGGAGAACAGCACGAACGCCTGCAGATCCCTGTCCTTCGTCAGATCGTGTAGATTCCACGCGCCGTCGACCTTGGGACGCATCACGCGGTCGAGCTGCTCGCCGGTCAGGGCCTGGGCGGTGGCGTCGTCGAGCACGCCCGCCGCATGGATCACCCCGACCAGGTCGTCGATGCCGTCGAGCATCGCGGCGACGGCATCTCGATCGGCGACATCACAGGCGACGACGCGTACCTCGGCGTCGGGGATGTCCGGTGCGAGACGGTGCTCGTGCCGACCGACCAGCACCAGCTTCCCGACTCCGTACTTCTCGACGAGATGCCGGGCGACGAGGGAGCCGATCGTTCCCGTTCCGCCGGTGATCAACACCGTTCCGTCCGGCCCGAAGGCAGTGGGTACGGCGTCGTCGACGACGGACTGCGACGCCAGCATCGGGGCCAGCAGGACGCCGCCGCGCATTGCGAGCTGACTTTCGTTGCAGGACAACGCTGCCGACAGGACCGATTCGTCCGGATCGCCGTCCAGGTCCACCATCGTGATCCGATCGGGATGCTCGTGCTGCACCGCACTGATCAGCCCCCAGACAGGCGCCATCGCCACGTCGTCGATCGAGTCGGTGTCCCGGGCGCACACCGCCTGCAGTGTCGTGATCAGAAGTTCGGTCCCGGCCAGTCCGTCGTCGCGGAGCCACTCCTGTACCGCCGACAGTGCGGCGTGGACGCTGTCGTGCGCCCTGGTGGGTGTGTCGTCACCGTCGACCGCGCGCAGATCCAGTCGAAGAACACGGCCGCCTGCATCTCCCCCGGCCAACGCGTCGAACAGATCGATGGACTGTCGCACAGCCGCATTCGTCATCCCGACCGGTAGCCACTCCACGCGGTAAAGGCTGCCCGTCGTGCCGAGCGTCGGTGCGGTGTCGGTGATGGGTCGTAGCGTCAGGCTGCCGACGGTCAGAACCGGTTGCCCTGTGACGTCGTACACCGCCACCCGGTACCGTTCCGGCCCGATCGGCATGACGTGAACCCTGGCCGCGGTGGCACCCTCGGCGTGCAACCGCACGTCGTTCCACGCGAACGGCAATCGGACACCGGGGGCGGGGGCGGGAGTGGAGCCTGCAGGAACGACCTGGGGAGGAGTGGTGCCTGTCGTCGCCTCGGCTAGCGCGATGACGTGCAGCGTAGCGTCGAGCAGTGCAGGGTGAATTCCGTACCCGGCGACCGCGTCGGCGGCGTCGTCCGCGTTCAGCACCACATCCCCGAACAACTCGTCGCCGCGTCGCCACGCACGACGCAGCCCTCGGAACAGCGGGCCGTACTCGTAGCCTGTCGTGTCGAGGGCGTCGTACATGCCGTCGATGTCGACCGGGTCGGCGTCGGGTGGCCAGGGCTGTTCGTTCCCGTCGTAGAACGTCGTTCCAGCGCTCATCGTTCCGGTCGCATGCATCGTCCACGGATGGTCCGACGACGCGGTGACGGGTCGTGAATGCACCGCAACGGTCGACGACCCGCTACCCAAGTCACCCTGCACGGATACCTGCACCGCGACCTCGCCGTCGGCCGGGACGACGAGGGGCACCGCGACGACCAGGTCGTCGATCCGGTCGCACCCGACGCGTTGGCCCACATGCAACGCCAGTTCGACGAACGCCGTGCCGGGAAGCAGAAGTGTGCCGTTCACGCCATGGTCCGCGAGCCACGGAAGTCGGTGCGACGACAGCACTCCGGTCGCGACGACGCCACTCCCGTCACCGAGAACCATCGAGGCAGCCAGCATCGGATGCCCACCCGGATCCACACCGGCCGACGTCACGTCCCCGTCGGGCACGACGGCATCGAGCCAGAAGCGGCGGTGCTGAAACGCGTAGGTGGGGAGATCGATCCATTCGTGCGTCCCGCGACGCGCCCAGTCGATCTTGTCGAAATCGATGTCGATGCCGTTCACATGCGCTTCGGCGAGTGCGGATGTGAACCGACGCAGACCTGCGCGGTCGCGTCGCAGTGTGCCGATCGCTTTACCGGAGACACCTGCCGAGTCCAGGGTTTCCTGCAGCGCCGCGGTCAGGATCGGGTGCGGCGCGACTTCGACGAACTGGCGGTACCCCTGTGCTGCAAGGGTTCTCACCGCATCGTCGAATCGGACGGTGTGGCGGAGGTTGCGATACCAGTACTGCCCGCCCAACTCGGCGCCGTCGACGACCCCGCCTGTCACGGACGAGACGAACGGGATGGCGCTCCGCACGGGCATCACCGATGCCAACGCGGCCTGGATCGGCTCGCGCAGATTCGACACGTCCGCGTGGTGCGACGCGTAGTCGACCGCGAGTCGTTTGGCCTGGATGCCTCGGCTCTGCCACTCCGCGACGAGCGTGTCGAGCTCGTCACCGTGCCCGGACACCACCGTGGCCGTCGGTCCGTTGACGGCCGCGACTTCCACACTGGACGAACGTCTTTCGAGATCGGACCGCACGTCGACGGCCGGCAGCGCCACCGAGGCCATCCCTCCACGCCGGTCTGCGGACGAGAAGATCACCGCGCTGCGTGCCGCGACCACCAGGGCCGCGTCGGGAAGAGTGAGGGCGCCCGCCACGTGGGCCGCAGCGATCTCACCTTGCGAATGCCCCACCACCGCAGCAGGTTCGACGCCGTAGGACTGCCACATCCGAGCCAACGACACCATGACGGCGAAGAGAGCGGGCTGGACGACGTCGACGCGATCGAGCAATTCTGCGTCGTTCAACGCATCGAGAACCGAGACGGTCATGTAGGGCTGTAGTGCTTCTGCACAGTCGTGCATCGCGGCGGCGAACACCGCGGACGATTCGATCAATTCGGTTGCCATTCCGACCCATTGGGCGCCTTGACCGGAGAAGACGAACACGGGCCGGTCACCTGCGTCGTGCGCAGCGCCGAGAACGAGGCTCGGGTGCGGGTCACCGCGCGCCAACGCGTCGAGGCCACCGAGTAGCTCGTCGGTCGTGGTGCCCACCAGCCCAGCTCGCCGATCGAAGCGGGCGCGGCCGTGGATCAGCGATGCCGCCACAGCCGCCGGGTCGTGATCGGGCCCGACTGCTGCGCGCAACCGGGCAGCTTGATCGCGCAGTGCCGCGTCGGTGTGTCCGGACAGTACCCAGGCGACAGGGTCGTCGGACGTCTCGCCGGACACGGCGTCGACAGCGGGAGGTTCTTCGAGGACCACGTGCGCATTGGTGCCGCTGATGCCGAACGACGACACCGCTGCCCGACGCGGCCTGCCGGTCTCGGGCCAGGGCACGGGTTCTTCGAGAAGCCTCACTCCACCGGACGACCAGTCGACGTGCGGCGTCGGCGCGTCGACGTGCAGCGTCCGGGGCAGCACACCGTGCCGCATCGCCATGATCATCTTGATGACGCCCGCGGCACCCGCTGCGGCCTGTGTGTGTCCGAGGTTCGATTTGACCGACCCGAGCCACAACGGGCTCTCGCGGCGGGTGCGGCCGTAGGTGGCGAGGAGGGCCTGCGCTTCGATCGGATCGCCCAGCGTCGTTCCGGTGCCGTGTGCTTCGACGACGTCGACGTCCTCCGGTCGAAGCTCGGCGCCCGCGAGCGCCTGCGCGATGACGCGTTGTTGCGCTTGCCCGTTCGGTGCGGTCAGTCCGTTGCTCGCGCCGTCCTGGTTCACCGAACTACCGCGCACGACGGCGAGTATCCGACGACCGTGGCGCTTCGCGTCGGACAGCCGCTCGAGAGCGATCATCGCCGCGCCCTCGCCCCACGCGGTGCCGTCGGCAGCTGCGGAGAACGCCTTGCATCTGCCGTCACGCGCGAGGCCGCGCTGGCGGCTGAACTCGACGAACACGGCAGGCGTCGCCATGATCGTCGCGCCGCCCGCGAGCGCGAGTGCGCAGTCACCGCTGCGTAACGCCTGTGCCGCCAGATGCAGGGACACGAGCGACGACGAGCACGCAGTGTCGACGGTGACGGCGGGCCCGGTGAGTCCGAGGCTGTACGCGATACGGCCCGACGCGACGCTCATCGCGTTGCCGGTGATGAAGTAGCCCTGTAGTTCCTCGGGTGGCATTCCGCCGACGCGCGAGGCGTAGTCGATGCCGGACAATCCGGTGAACACGCCGACCTGTCGGCCGTGCACCGATCTGGGGTCTATGCCCGCATGTTCGAGGGTCTCCCAGCTGGTTTCGAGCAGCGCGCGTTGCTGCGGATCCATCGCGAGGGCTTCGCGTGGCGAGATGCCGAACACCTCGGGGTCGAAGCCGGCGGGATCGTCGAGGAAGCTGCCGCGCACGGTGTACGTCGTGCCACCGTGCTCGCCTGTCGGGTCGTACAGCGCCGACGACGGCCATCCGCGGTCGTCGGGGAAGTCGGAGACGGTGTCGCGACCCGATTCGACAAGGCGCCACAGGTCGTCGGGTGATCGAACTCCGCCAGGGAATCGGCATCCGAGGCCGATGACGGCGATCGGTTCGCGGGTCGCGTCCTCGGCGTCGCGCAGCTTCTCCCGGGCTTGGTACAGCTCGGCGGTGACCTTCTTCAGATAGTCCAGCAGCGTCGTTCGATCGGCCACGTCGCCCTCCCACACCGACAGCCGTGGACCTCCCCCGATAGTCCCCGAATTCTCGAAGAATCGAGTCTATCCGCGGGAGTCGGCGACGACGGCCGGAACGGGAAAAGCCGCGAGCGACCCGTGCGTGCGAATGTATAGAGGGCTACACATTCGCACGCACGTGCAGCTATGCCGACGCGTTACGCAGCTTCTCGAGCAGCGGCCCGGCCGCCTCGGCCAAGAACCGCTCCTGCGTCTCCCCGCCGACCTGTACGAGCGCGATGTCGGTGAACCCTGCCTCCCAGTACGGCTTGACCGCGTCGACGATGGCGTCCAGATCCGGACCGCACGGAATGGTCTCGGCCACGTCTTCCTTGCGGACGAACTGCGTCGCCCCTGCGAAGCCTGCGGTCGTCGGCAGGTCGGCGTTGACGGCCCATCCACCGGCGAACCAGCGGAACTTGTCGTGCGCCCGCTCGATGGCCGCGTCCTTGTCCGGGTCCCACGAGATCGGAATCTGACCGATGGTGCGCGACGGCCCGTCGTGGTGATCGGCCCATCCCTTGACCAGATCGGGGTTCGGCTCGACGGCGATGAGGTGGTCGGCGTAGGCCGCGAACCGCTCGATCGACTTCTCGCCGGACACCGCGATGCCGATGGGGACACCGTTCTCGGGCAGGTCCCAGATCCGGGCGGAGTCGACGCAGAAGTGCTTCCCCTCGTAGGTGACGAGGCCGCCGGCGTGGAGCTTCTCGATGATCTCCAGCGCCTCGACGAACATGTCCTGACGCTTGTCGATGGACGGCCATCCCTCACCGACGACGTGCTCGTTGAGGTTCTCACCCGTGCCGAGGCCGAGCGTGAAGCGGCCGTCGGCGAGGATCTGCAGCGTCGCAGCCTTCTGGGCGACGACGGCTGGGTGATACCGAATGATCGGGCACGTCACGTACGTCATCAGTTCGACGCGTTCGGTGGCCTGCGCGACGGCTCCCAGCGTGGTCCAGACATAGGGCGCGTGCCCCATCGAGGACAGCCACGGCGAGTAGTGGTCGCTGGCGACCTCGAAGTCGAAGCCGACGTTCTCGGCTTCGACGGCGTACTTCACCAGGTCTTTGGGCCCGGCCTGCTCGGTCATCAGTGTGTAGCCGAAATTGGTCATGCCGTCTCTCCTAAATCGTTGCTACGGAACCGGAGTCGACCCGGTAGTTCGAACCGTTGACGAAACTCGCGCGATCGGAACACAGGAACACGACGACCGATGCCACTTCGTCGGGCTCGCCGCGTCGGCCCAATTCCATGAACGGGCGTTCTTCGGCGAGGAAGCCCTCGATGGCGCCCTCGCGGTCGGTGCCTTCTTCTTCGGCTCGCTTGTCCATCATCGCGTCGGTCATCGGCGTGTGGATGAACGCCGGTGACACGGCGTTGACGAGCAATCCTTCCGACGCGTAACTGCGCGAAAGTCCCTTCGACAGCGCAAGTACGCCCGCTTTGGCTGCGCAGTAGGGCAATTCGTCGTCGTACGGCTGCACGGCGTCCTCGGACGTGAGCAGCACGATGCGGCCCCAGCCGCCGCGTCGCAACGCGGGAAGGAACGCGCGCAGCAACCTCACCGGCCCCATGAGGTCGATGTCGATGGTGCTGGCCCACCCCTCTTCGTCGATTTCGTGGAACAGTCCTTGTGCGCCGGTGACTCCCGACGATTGCACCAGAATGTCGATGTCGCCGACGGCTTTCTGCACGTTCGCCGCCAGGTCCTCGACCTCGGCGGTCTTGGTCACGTCTGCCGGAAAGGCGAACAAGCGACCTTCGGGCGCGTCGAGTTCGTTCTTCGCTTCCTCCAGTTTGTTCGGATCACGATCGCTCATGACGACGGTGGCGCCTTCTTCGAGAAGTAATTTCGCAGTGTGCCAACCGATTCCGGAATCGGCGCCGGTGACGAGCGCGGTCCGTCCTTCGATACCCAGGTCCATCAGATTCTCTGCTCCGATCGAAAAGTAGCTAGTTCGAACTTGCGTCGTGCTCGTGCGCGATGGTCAGCGCTGCGTTCACGAGTGCGAGGTGGCTGAGCCCTTGCGGGAAGTTACCCAGGAACGACCCATCCGAAGCATCGATCATCTCGCTGTACAGACCGACGTCGTTGGACAGCTCGACCAGCTGATCCATCAGCGCCTTCGCCTCGTCGACGCGGCCGACGCACGACAACGCGGACACTCGCCAGAACGCACACGCGACGAAGGTGGCCTCTTCCTTGTCGACGCCGCTGTAGCGATAGAGCAGCGGGCCGACGCCGAGTTCGTCGCCGAGCGCGTCGATGGTCGACGACAGGCGTTCGCCGCGGTCGTAATTCATCTCTGCCGCAAGGAGAACGGACGCGTCGAGACTGTTCGAGCCCGGGTAGGCCATGTACGCCTGCCGTTCGTCCGACCAGCACTCGTTCTCGATGAAGTCCCGGATGCGTTCCTTCTCCGCCCGCCACCGGTCCGGCACGCCGGGGATCTGTCCCAGCTCGGCGAGGTGCACAGCGCAGTCGAGCGCCTGCCAGCATCCGAGCTTAGAGTTGGTGTAGTGGTGTTCCTCCTCCAACTCCCAGATTCCCGCGTCGCGACGCTGCCAGGAGTCGCACGCCTCGTCGGCGATGCTCGCCAACAGGCGTCCGGTGTCGGCGTCGAGAATGTTGCCGCCGTCGACGTAGAGGCGAACGATGGAGAACAGATCACCGAATATGCCCAGCTGCAACTGATCGGCTGCTCGGTTGCCGTTCACGACGGGTCCGATTCCGCGCCATCCGGGTATGTCCGGCTTCTCGGTTCCGCCGGGAGCGTCTCCGCCGAGGGTGTAGAACACGCCGACGAGGGGGTCGTTGGCACGAATCACCTTCAGCAGCCAAGCAACTGCACCGTGCACTTCCTCGCGCATCCCGAATCTCAACATCGCGCGGATCGTGTACGCGGTATCGCGAACCCAGGCATAGCGGTAGTCCCAGTTCTTGCCTCCGGTCCTGTTCTCCGGAAGTGACGTCGTCGCCGCGGCCGCGATGGCCCCGGACGGCGCGTGCAGCAACAGCTTCAGAGCGAGCGCACTGCGTTCGACATGATCGGTCCACGGCCCGTCGTAGGAGAACTCCTCGGACCAGACGCGCCAATTGCCGATGGTCCGATCCACGCGCTCGGCCACCTTGACCGGCTCGGGCAGGTGCAGCGGCTCGTTCTCGGTTGCGACGAGCCCGACGAGATGCCGTGAGTCCGGCGAGGTGGTGAAAGTGCCTCCGACGCTCTGCGATTCGATCGTCACGTCGTCGGCGTTCAATGTTCGCATCGCCATCGTCACGCCGTCCGCGCGGAGCACCGTCCCGTAGGCGGTGTCGTATGCCCACGGCGACGTCATTCCCATCATCGTGCCGGGAGCCACGCGCCACCGCATCTCGACCGCTCCGTCGATTCCATCGACCCGACGGGCCAGCTCGACCCACGGAAGACGGCCTGCCACACCGGTATTGAGCGAATCGAGGACGCGCACCGATCCGCTGCGAGTCGTGTAGACCGTCGACAACACGTTGGTGCCGTCGACGAAATCGCGCTCGACGGTGAAGTCCTCCGCCGGCGCCAGCGCGAAACAGCCGCCGTGCTCGGCGTCGAGCAGCGCCGCGAACGGGGGAGGCGAATCGAGGTTGGGAAGTGGAAGCCAGTCGATCCGGCCGTCGTCGGCGATCATCGCGACGGTGCGCCCGTCGCCGATTGCCGCGTAGTTCTCGATGCCTGTGTAGCCCTGCTGACGACTCATGCGTCGATCAGTCTCCCGATGGGGCTGTCGCTCAACTTCTCGATCAGATCGGCGGGGTCGTCGTACACGTCTTCTGCTCCGGCAGCGCGCAATTCGGCGTCGGGGACACCACCGCACCGGACCGCGAGACATGTGACACCCGCCGCGCGAGACGCCTTCATGTCCCACACGCTGTCGCCGACCAGGACTGCGTTCTCGGCCGGAATTCCCGCACGCTGCAACGCCACGTCGACGAGTTCCGGGCTCGGCTTCGCGTCTTCGGCATCCTCCGACGACGTCACCACGGACACGATGTCCTCGACGTCGAGAAGGTCACGCAGTGTCGCGAGCTCCGATTCGGGTGCCGACGTCGCGAGCACGACGGTCAGTCCCTCGTCCTCGATCCGCTGCAGCAGTTCGCGCGCACCGGGAAGAATCTGCAGACGGCCACTGGCGTCGCTGTAGTAGTCGCTGTGCAGGTCCTTCGCTTCGAGCGCCACGGCGCTGTCGGACGCCCCGACCAGTGCTTCGAGCAGTTTGTCTCCGTCCATGCCGATGCATCGGTGGATCCTCCAGGACGGTACGGCCACACCCGCGTCCGCGAACGCCCTCGACCACGTGTCGACGTGCACGTAGTTGGAGTCCACGAGTGTGCCGTCGATGTCGAACAGAACTGCGCCGGGACGTGAAGTCATGGCACCGAACTACCCACCGGTTTGTTCCACGAAACAAATCGACGAAGGGGACCCCTCGAACGAGGAGTCCCCTTCTACCGTGAAACGACAGGTCAGACCTGCGCCTGCCACATCCAGTGCAGCTGCTCGAGGCGAGCGGTGATGGCGATGAGCAGGTCCTGCGTCACCGGATCCGCGGCCTCGGTGTCGGCGATGCGTCCACGCAGCCGATCGACGACGGCAGCGAGGTTGTCGACGACGGCGGCCGTCACCTCGTCGTCCTTCGTCCATCCGGTGCCGAAGCCCTTGGTGCCTGCGGTTGCCGACACCGTCTCGGAGCGGCCGTCAGGACTGACACCGATCGCGGTGGCGCGCTCGGCTGCCTCGTCGGTGAAATCACGTGCCGCAGTGACCAACTCGTCGAGAGCGAGGTGCACGGATCGGAAGTTCTTTCCGATCACGTTCCAGTGCGCCTGCTTGGCGATGAGCGAGAGATCGATCAGGTCGACGACGGTGCCCTGCAAGGCATCTCCGGCAATTTTCTGCTGTCCGGCGTCGAGGGTGCTGGTGATGGGGTTGGTCATCTCTTACCTCCTGTTGGTGAGAGGATCATACTTTTTCGGCTTCGTCACCGGGGGTGGTAGGCGACTGGCTCGTGGTGGGGGCCGCGTCGGACTGCCCTGCGCGGACACCCTCCTCGACCTTCTTGCCGAGATCGGCGTCGACGTTGCGCCAGTATTCGAAGACCCTCTGCAGAACCGGCTCGGTCACTCCGTTGAGTGCGTGTCCGATGATGTTTGACGCCAGGCGTTCTCGTTGCGCGTCGTCCATGACCTCGCGAACGAGGATGCCCGCCTGGACGAAATCGCCGTCCTCGGGGTGTTCGACGTACCCGGTGCGCACGAATCGCGGTTCGAAGTCCCAGGATCCGTCGTTGCCGTACTTCGCGCTGTCCGCATGCGGTCCGCCGTACGAGTTCGGCGCGTAGACCGGCGTCTCGGGAGAGTTGAACGCGTACCGCATCGACCCCTCCTTCGAGTAGGTGTTCACCGGCGACTTCGGCGCGTTGACCGGCAGCTGCGCGTAGTTGGTTCCGATGCGGTATCGGTGCGCGTCGGCGTAGGAGAAGATCCGGCCGAGCAGCATCTTGTCGGGGCTGGCAGCGATGCCTGGCACGAGGTTCGACGGCTCGAACGAGCTCTGCTCGATCTGCGCGTGGAAGTTCTCCGGGTTGCGGTTCAGCGTCAGCTTGCCGACCTTGATCTTCGGGTAGTCCTTCTGCGACCAGACCTTCGTCAGATCGAAGGGGTTGTACCGATAGTTCTCCGCGTCGTCGTACGGCATGACCTGAATGTAGAAGTCCCAGCTCGGGAAGTTGCCTTCCTTGATGGCGCCGAACAGATCCTGACGGTGGTTGTCGGGCGACGTACCCGCCAGCTCGTCGGCCTTCTCCTGCGTCAGGAAGTCGATGCCCTGGTTGGTCTTGAAGTGGAACTTGACCCAGAAACGCTCGTCGGATGCGTTGATGAACTGGTATGTGTGCGAACCGAACCCGTCCATGTGACGGTAGCTGCGCGGGATACCGCGATCACCCATCAGCCACGTCACCTGGTGCGCCGATTCGGGAGAGAGCGTCCAGAAGTCCCACTGCATGTTGTGGTCGCGCAGACCGGAATCGGGCATGCGCTTCTGGCTTCGGATGAAGTCCTGGAACTTGATGGGGTCCTTGACGAAGAACACCGGCGTGTTGTTGCCGACGAGGTCCCAGTTGCCCTCGGTTGTGTAGAACTTGAGCGCGAAACCCCTTGGGTCACGCCAGGTGTCGGGGCTACCCTGCTCGCCTGCCACCGTCGAGAACCGTGCCAGTGCCTCGGTCGTCACACCCTTCTGCAGGGCCGCGGCCTTCGTGTACTGCGAGATGTCCTCTGTGATCTCGAGAACGCCGAACGCGCCCGAACCCTTGGCGTGCACCACTCGCTCGGGCACACGCTCACGGTTGAACTGCGCCATCTTCTCGATCAGGTAGTGATCGTGGAGCAGAATCGGCCCCTGCGTGCCTGCGGTCAGCGACTGGTCGTCGCTGGGAACCGGAATGCCGGAGTTGGTGGTCGTGGGGTTGGTCATGTCTGCATGCCTCCTGGTCGGTTGGCTGGGCGCCTTCCGAGGGGCTGGCTCGGAAGGCAAGAACAGTGCATGGAACTACGGGGTACCGGTAACCGAAACGTTCGCTGCGGAAGCACGCGCTGCCGAGACACACTCGGAACACAGCCCCCAGAACACGATTTCGGCTTCCTCGACGACGAATCCCTGGGAATCCGACGGGTCGAGGCACGGCGCCGCGCCGATCGCGCAATCGACGTCGACCACTTTCTGACAACTTCTACACACGAGGTGGTGATGGTTGTCGCCTATCCGGGTCTCGTACAGCGCAGGAGATCCGGCCGGCTCGATGCGTCGCAACAGACCGGCTTTCACACACGCGCGGAGCACGTCGTAGACCGCCTGCGTCGACACCGAACCGGTTTCGGCCCGTACCACCGCTGCCACGTCGTCGGCATCCGAATGCGGCCGGGCTGCGACTGCATTCAGGACTGCCACACGCGGACCGGTGACACGGAGACCGACGCTGCGCAGCAGCGCGGCCGGATCCGTGGTCACGGCGTCCTTGGGCATGCATTCGAGTATGCCGCTTTTCTGGAATTAGTCAAGAAAGCGGGGAGCCTGTCAGTCCTCCGGTACCGTGACCAGGCGCGATGGGCCCGTCGTCATCTTCCCCGACACGATCTGCAGACCCAGATGCGTGCCCGACTTCAGCCACGAGCCCAGCGTCGGGCCCTGCGCGTCGACCGTCACGCGGCACAGCCGCGCCTTGCCGGTCAGACGGGAGCCCGCGATCAGGAACTCGTCGTCGACGGGTTGCGAGAACCCGATTCCGCCCTTCATCGGGAACGTCGGGCCGCGTCTCGACGCCGTGGTGGCCACCGACCAGTCCGGCCCCTCGGCGCGCGACTCCCCCAGCACGTCACCGTCGAAATCGGCGAGGACCTTCGGCAGTTGCCAGTGCGTTCTGCCGCCGTGCACGGAGCGATCGGAGTCGACGGCGATGAACGGCACCGCCAACCGAGGAAGCTTTCCGTGTCCACCGCCCGGGCGTCGCAGCGTCGGGCTTGCGAGGATCTCGCGGTAGGGGCCGACGGGAGAACTCGCGTAGTCCACGACCATCGCGACCGTCACCGGCAGCGAAGCCTCGGGCAGCAGTTCCCGTCCCGCGGCGGTCGCACGATGCCACCAGATCGTCGCCCGAACTTCCGCAGGCCACGGCGGCGGCGGACTGTCGGGCCAGTCGCCGTGGTCGGCTTCGGACTCGATCACGCTCCACATGACGACCCTCCCTGCAGCAGTGGGAGTCTCAGCGCACCCGGTGCGGCAGCCGGCACGACGGGCCGCGTCGGCGCCGTCGGGGCGACCTCGCGGTACGGCGTCCCGACGGCAGGACGCGCATCCTGCTCGCCCTTGTTCGGCCACAGCCCCATCGCACGCTCGGCCTGCGCCGTGATCGTCAGCGACGGATTGACTCCGAGGTTCGCACTGACCGCCGACCCGTCGACGACATGGAGCCCCTCGTAGCCGTACACGCGATGGTAGGCGTCGACGACGCCACGCTCGGCGGAATCCCCGATCGCACACCCGCCCAGGAAATGGGCCGTCATCGGGATGTTCACGATCTCGGCGATCGACCCACCCGGATCACCGTCGATCTTGTCGGCGAGCAGTCGAATTGCCTCGTGGCCCTGCGGAATCCACTGCGGCGGCGGATCTCCCGCACCCGGTCGGCTCGTCAGACGCCGACCGAACCAGCCCTTCTTCGAGCCGAGTTCGAGCGAATTGTCGTCGGTCTGCATGACGAGTGCGATGACGGTGCGTTCTGACCATCGGCGCACCGACAGGCTACGGACTGCGGCGCCGGGATGCCGCAGCGCGACGCCGAGCGTCTTGAGAATTCGTGGCGTCCTTCCGCCGCCGTCGCTCAGGACGGTCTGGAGAAGTCCGATCGCGTTGCTGCCCTTGCCGTATCGCACCGGCTCGATGTGCGTGTGATCGTCGGGATGGAACGACGACGTGATCGCCACACCCTCGGTGTAGTCGACGTCGCGTCCGCGCGCGGTTGCAGCGAGCACAGCCTCGGAGTTGGTGCGGACGAGACTGCCGATGCGATCGGACAGACACGGCAGCTGTCCCGTTTCCTTCATGGCCAACAAGAGCTTCTGCGTGCCGTAGGTGCCGGCCGCGAACACGACCTGGTCGGCCGTCAGCACCTTTTCCGCTCGACGCACCTTGCCGCCGGTACGACGCGTCACGACCTCGTAGCCGCCGTTCTCTGCCGGCCTGACGGCGGTGACCGTCGTCAGCGGATGCACCTCTGCCCCAGCTTGTTCGGCGAGGTAGAGGTAGTTCTTGACGAGCGTGTTCTTCGCGCCGACGCGGCATCCCGTCATGCACGAACCGCACTCGGTGCACCCGGTCCGCGTCGGGCCGACACCGCCGAAGAACGGATCAGGCGACGTCTTGCCCGCGTCGCCGAAGAACACACCGACCGGCGTGCTGGTGAACGTCTCGCCGACGCCCATGTCCTCGGCCACCTCTTTCATGACCTTGTCCGACCGCGTGATCGTCGGATTGGTCGTGACGCCGAGCATGCGCTTGGCCTGGTCGTAGTACGGCGCCAGTTCGCGCTGCCAGTCGGTGATGTGGCCCCACTGCGGGTCCTCGAAGAACCGTTTCGGCGGCTGGTACAGCGTGTTCGCGTAGTTCAGCGAACCGCCGCCGACGCCGGCTCCCGCCATGACCAGCACATCCGGCAGCAGGTGGATCCGCTGCACGCCGTAGCAGCCGAGGGCGGGCGCCCAGAGGTACTTCCGCAGACGCCAGCTGGTTTTCGGCAACTCGTCGTCGGCGAACCGTCGGCCCGATTCGAGAACGCCGACACGATAGCCCTTCTCGGTCGCACGCAGCGCCGCGACGCTTCCGCCGAAACCGGATCCGATGATCAGAACGTCGTAATCGCTCATACCGTCGCACCTTTCGAGGCGGGGATCGTTGTGTACTCGTCGACGTCGAACGTGCGGGTCGAGTTGCGGAAGGTGAACGTGTAGGTCGGCCACATCACCGGGTTACGGCCCTCCGAGTCGAGGTACCAGCTCGAGCACCCGCCTGCGTTCCATACGGTTCCGGACAGTGAGTCGTGAATCCACGAGTTGTACTGCACCTGCGACTGTTTCATGACGTCGATGACCGCGATGTCGTGCCGACGCATCTGCTGCAGCGCCGACACCAGGTAGTTGGCTTGAGACTCGAGCATGTAGACGATGGAGCTGTGTCCCAGGTTGGTGTTGGGTCCGTACATGAGGAACAGGTTCGGGAACCCGTGTACGGTCGTTCCGCGGTAGGCGTTCGGGCTGCCACCCCAGACCTCGGCGAGCGTACGGCCGTCGACGCCTCGAAGCGTGTGCGACACAGGCGGTTCGGTCGGAGTGAACCCGGTCGCGAAGATGATGGTGTCGACGTCGTACTCGTTGCCTCGGGCGTCGGTCACCGAGTTCTCCCCGATGGCGGCGAGGCCACTGTCGACGAGGTCGACGTCGTCGCGGTCCAGCGTCGACAGCCAATCGTTCGACAGCAGCATACGTTTGCAGCCGATCATGAAGTCCGGTGTCAGCGCGGCGCGTTTGACCGGGTTCTTGACCTGCCTGCGCAGATGCATCTTGGCGACGTTCGAGACCAGCGGAAGGATGCCCGGGTGGTGCGCCAGGGCGCTGACGTAGGCCTCGCGATAGCCGTAGATCGCGCCGCGAACCGCCTTCTGCGTTGCCGGGAAGCGTCGGTACAGCGCCTTTTCCAGCCTGCCGAGCGTGCGGTCCAGACGCGGAACGACCCACGCGGGCGTGCGCTGGAACACCGTGAGACGCTGTGCGCGGTCGACGATTTCGGGCACGAACTGCACCGCCGACGCCCCGGTGCCGATCACCGCGACACGGCGACCCGTCAGATCGTGCTCGTGATTCCATGTCGCCGAATGGAACATCGTGCCGGTGAACTTCTCGATCCCGGGCACGTTCGGAAATTTCGGAGTCGACAATGCGCCTGTGGCGGCGACGAGAACCGTGGCCGTGACCGTTCCGTGCGACGTTTCCGCGGTCCACCGCTGCGTAACCGAATCCCATGTCGCCGACAGCAGTTCACATCCCGTGACGATGCGTCGCCGCAGTCCCAGCGAGTCGACGACGCCGCGCAGGTACCGGTAGATCTCCGGCTGACGGGCGAACGTGTGGGTCCAGTCGGGGCTCGGAGCAAACGAGAACGAGTACAACGACGTCGGCACATCGCACGCGCACCCCGGATAGGTGTTGTCGCGCCACGTACCACCGACGTCGTCGGCACGCTCGATGACGAGGATGTCCGCGCTCGGGTCGTCGTCGAGAATCCGTGCTGCAGCGGCGATTCCGGCGAATCCGGCACCCACGACGAGTACCTGGACCGACTCCGGCAACGTTCCTTCGATTGCAGTCACTGCATCACCTTGTCTTCCCATGCCGGCAGAAGCCGGGCACGTAGAGTGGCGTCGGATTCGGGGGTTCGGAACAGAGCGGACACGGCAAGTCCGCGGGCCAACTCGACACTGAGTTCGATCGATTCCCGGGTCATACGGCTGCCCATGATCGCTGTCGCGCCGCCCATGATGGCGTCGGAGACGCGGCGTTCGAGCGGGACCATCGCCGCATGCAACGCCGGATCGGTTCGCGCTGCGACCCACAGTTCGAGCGCCGCGTAGAACAGCGGGCCGGAGAACGCGTCGCTCAGCACCTCGAGGCCGCGTTCAGGATCCGGTTCGGTCGCGAGAATCTCGGCGAGTCGCTTGTCGACGAGATGGCCGACCGCGGCGGTGACCAGCGCTTCCTTGGTCGGAAAGTGGTGCAGCTGGGCGCCGCGGGACACGCCTGCGCGTCGGGCGATCTCCTGGGTGCTGGTCTTCGCGAAGCCCAGCTCGACGAGGCAGTCGATCGCCGCGTCGAGCAGTTTGGCCTGCGTGCCTGCCGCCCGTTCCGCCTGGGTGCGCCGCGGAGGTGCTTCGGTGCTGTGGGTCACAGGAACGACGATAACGCGAAAACAACAAACAGTCCAGACTGCTTTTTAGTGCGGCTGCGCCATCCGTGCGCGGATAGTTGGCCCAAAGTGCAACCAAGCACGCACGGGTGCGTCAGCGCACGACCCGAAAACGCTGCATCATCTCGTGGTCCTCGTGGTCCAGCATGTGGCAATGCCACATGTAGCCCCGCAACTCACCGCCGCCGCTCCCATGGCCACCCATGTCGTGCCCACTCATCTCGTGCCCACCCGCCGGCGCGGAAAATGTTGCGTCCGGGTCGAATCCGAGCTCGTCGGCCGTCAGGAAGCGCACCAGTATCCGCGTCACCGTGCCCGGATACGTGTTGACGGTGTCCTTCGCACCCGCCTCCCATGCCGCAGGTGGCGCCAGCGGACCCGTCATGTATCGCTCGACGTCGGGCGCCCACCTGACGCCGACGTTCGGTCGCGGATTGTCCCGGGTGTACGCGTTCAGGTCGATCGGCGCCCTGCCCACCGTCCGGAAGTGCACCAGATGCAGGTGGATCGGATGCGGCTCGACCGTCGTGTTGACGATGCTCCACTGTTCGACGGTGCCCTGAGCAGGCATTTCGATGTCCGGCGAGTCGTAGAACAGGTTGTTCAGGTTCATCATCGGCGTCTCGAGAGACAATCCGGTCGACGGTTGATTGACGGTCACCGTGCGCTGCACCGTCGGCGTCGGAGGTGGCGGCAGCAGCGCCGGTTGCCCCTTGCCGCCGCGGTACATCGTCATGACGTCACCGACGAACCCTCGTCCGGACGCCACCCTGAACTGACAGAACAGCGGCATCGGCACCGCACCCAACGACGCGGCCTGCGCGGGCGGCGGCTCGTCGTTGCGTAGCTCGACGACCTCGCCCGGCTGCAGAGCTCCGAAATCCACGAGCACGTCGACGCGTTCCGCCGGCGCCAGTCGGACGCTGTCGGCCAGGACGGGCGCGTCGAGCAATCCGGCATCGTTTCCGATCACCCAGAACCGAATCCCGTTGGACAGGAACAGATTCCACACCGAGTACGACCCGGCGTTGACGATCCGGAACCTGTACAACCCGCGCGCGACCTCCATCGTCGGCCAGATCTTTCCGTTGACGACGCCGACGTCTCCGGTGCCGCCGCCTTCCCATCTTCCCTGTGGCACAGTGACGTTCGTTCGAATGCTCATGCTCCCGTCGGGATTCATGATCTTTTCCTGCAGTATCAGAGGTATCTCGAACTCACCCGACGGCAACCCGAGCGCATTGTCCGGCCCGCCGGTGTCGTATCGGTCTCGAACGAGATGCATGCCCGCGAGACCGGCGTAGACGTTGATGCGCGTGATCGACATCGCGTGATCGTGGTACCACAGTCCGGCCGCCTCGTTCAGCCCCGGAAAGCTCTGTGTGAGCGACACTCCCGGATAGACCAACATCTCGGAGTGTCCGTCGCTGGCAGGCGGGGTGATGCTGCCGTGCAGGTGCAGCGACGTCGGCGTCATGTGTCGGTCGTGCTCGCTCATCGCGTGCAGCGACATATCCATGTCCGCGGCAAGCGGATTGCCCTGCGTCGTGTTGGTGTACTGCAGCGTCCAGGGTTGCCCTTGGACACTCTCGACGGTCGGGCCCAGATAGTCGAGTCCGCCGTACCCGAAGGTCGGAGCCGGCGGCAGATCGGCATGGAAGGAGTGGGCGCTGCTGTGCGCGTCGAGTGCGAGAGTCGTCCCGCTGACGACGGGGAGCCGGGGCAGCTCGTCGGCGAAGGGCCGCAGCGGCGGGGAATGGAACAGCAGCGGGCTGTGGCCGCCGAAGATGTCCTGAGCTCCGGCACTTCGAACGGCCGGGACCAGTGCCGCGGCAGTGCCGAACGCGGCCAGGCGGAGAGCAGTTCTGCGCGAAATTCCGTCCACACGCACCCCCTATGGCGACCACAGTAGGCGCCTGGCGGCGCTCGTGAGCAGAAATGCGTAGCCCACTACACATTTCTGCTCACGAGCGGCGAAGCCGTCTAGACGAGCAGCTCCGCGATCTGAATGGTGTTCAGGGCAGCACCCTTGCGCAGGTTGTCGCCGGAGACGAAGAGAGCAAGTCCGCGACCCTCGGGGACACCCGGGTCCTGACGGATGCGGCCGACGAGCGACGCATCCTTGCCTGCAGCCTCGAGCGGCGTCGGGACGTCGACGAGAGAAACACCGGGTGCCGACGCCAGCAGCTCGCGCGCACGCTCGACCGACAGCGGACTGCCGAACTCCGCGTTGATCGACAGCGAGTGGCCGGTGAAGACCGGGACACGCACACACGTACCGCTGACCAGCAGGTCGGGGAGCCCGAGGATCTTGCGCGACTCGTTGCGCAGCTTCTGGTCCTCGTCGGTCTCGCCGCTGCCGTCGTCGACGAGCGATCCGGCCAACGGCAGGACGTTGAACGCGATCGGCGCGACGTACTTGTTCGGTGCCGGGAAGTCGACTGCGCTTCCGTCGTGCACCAGCTTCTCCGCGTCACCGATGACGGCACGTGCCTGCGTCGCGAGTTCCTCGACGCCTGCCAGCCCGCTACCGGAGACGGCCTGGTAGCTGGAGACGATCAGACGCTGCAGGCCCGCCTCGTCGTGCAGCACCTTGAGCACCGGCATCGCGGCCATCGTGGTGCAGTTCGGGTTGGCGATGATGCCCTTGGGCGGGTTCTTCGCGTCCTGCGGGTTCACTTCGCTGACGACGAGGGGAACCTCGGGGTCCTTTCGGAAGGCCGACGAGTTGTCGATGACGACGGCGCCTGCCTCGGCGAAGCGCGGTGCCTGCTCGCGAGACAGCGTGGCGCCCGCCGAGAACAGAGCGATGTCGATGCCGCTGAGATCGGCGGTCGACGCGTCCTCGACTATGATCTCCTCGCCGCGGAACGGCAGCTTCTTGCCCGCCGAACGCGCCGACGCGAAGAAGCGCACGGTGTCGGCCGGAAAGTTGCGCTCCTCCAACAGGGTGCGCATGACGGCACCGACCTGGCCGGTCGCGCCTACGACTGCAACTACTGTCATCGTCCTGTACCTCCGTGTACGACGGCTTCTTCCTCGGCGCCGAGGTCGAATGCCTCGTGCAGTACGCGGACTGCGTCGTCGAGCTGAGTATCACTGACCAGCACGGAGATTCGGATCTCCGACGTGCTGATGAGATCGATGTTGACGCCTGCGGCGGCAAGCGACTCGCAGAACGTCGCGGTGACGCCGGGGTGGCTCTTCATGCCTGCGCCGACGAGCGACACCTTGCCGATGTGATCGTCGTAGAGCACCTGCGCGAAGCCGATCTCGGACTGCAGCTTCGTCAGCTTCTCGACGGCCGTGGGGCCGTCGGCCTTCGGGCAGGTGAAGGTGATGTCGGTCTTTCCGGTGTCGACCTTGGAGACACCCTGCAGCACCATGTCGATGTTGATCTCGGAGTCGGCGACGGCACGGAAGATCTTGGCCGCGTAGCCCGGGGAGTCCGGGATGCCGACGACGGTGACCTTGGCTTCGCTTCGATCGTGCGCGACGCCGGTGAGAATGGCTTCTTCCACTGGGATGTCCTCCATAGAGCCGGAAACGACGGTTCCGGGTTTCGTGGTGTACGACGAGCGAACGTGTACGGGAACGTTGTAACGACGTGCGTATTCGACGCAGCGCAGCATGAGCACCTTCGCTCCGCACGCGGCCATCTCCAGCATCTCCTCGAACGAGACGGTGTCGAGGTGGCGAGCGTTGGGAACGATGCGCGGATCGGCGGTGAAGATGCCGTCGACGTCGGTGTAGATCTCGCAGACGTCGGCGTTCAACGCCGCGGCCAGGGCGACGGCCGTCGTGTCCGAGCCGCCGCGTCCGAGCGTCGTGACGTCCTTGCTGTCCTGGCTGACGCCCTGGAAGCCGGCGACGAGAACGATCGATCCCTCGTCGAGCGCGTCGCGCACGCGGCCCGGGGTGACGTCGATGATCTTGGCGTTGCCGTGCACGCTGGTGGTGACGACGCCCGCCTGGGAGCCGGTGAAGGATCGCGCTTCGGCGCCGAGCGAATGGATCGCCATGGCGACGAGGGCGTTGGAAATCCGCTCACCCGACGTCAGCAGCATGTCCATCTCGCGCGCCGGGGGCGCCGGGCAGACCTGTTCGGCCAGGTCGAGGAGTTCGTCGGTGGTATCACCCATGGCGGAGACGACGACTACGACGTCGTTGCCCGCCTTCTTGGTCTCGACGATTCGTTCAGCAACGCGTCGGATGCGTTCGGCGGTAGCCACCGACGATCCACCGTACTTCTGGACGATGAGAGCCACGCGTGTGTACCTCCGCTGTTATCGCTGGTTCAAGGCAGTGATCGACGAACACCTTACCGGTGGGCGTGCCGAGGGTGACGGTCGCTACCTGGGACATCCCTGTTCGCCTGGGCTCTAGCATGTGTTCGAGTGAACGGTCTGACACTGCCTCCGCGGCCCAGTGCGCGGCGCATGCTGTTCGGTCTGCCGTCGGCCGGACGCAAATGGCCGGGTGGCGTCAGAGCCGCGGTGGCCTTCGGGATTCCGGCGTCGATCGCGTGGCTTCTCGGTCACCAGGACGCGGTACTTCTGGTCGTCGCCGGGAGCTTCGCGGTGATCTACGGCGAGGGCAAACCGTATCGAGCCAGGTGGCGGGTCGTATCGACTGCGGGAGCCGCACTCGTCACGTCGGTGTTCGTCGGCGCGTCCGCCGGAACGATCGAGGTCAGCATGGTTCCGGTTTTCGTGCTGGCGCTCATCGCAGCGATCGCCGTCTACGTCGTGGCTGCGCTGCGCATCGGGATCCCGGGCGCATTCTTCTTCGTGCTGGTGTGCGCGGTGTCGTCGTATCTCCCGAGCGCCCACATCTCGCCGACGACGGCCGCAGCCTGGGCCGCGGCAGGTGCCGTCACCGCCGCCGTCGTCTCGATGACGGCCATGCTGTGGTCACCTCGTGCGCCCGAGCGCCAGGCCGTCGCGGCGGCAGTCACCGCCGTCGACAGTTACCTGGAGGATCCGAGCGCCAGAAGAATCGCCGGCTCGCGGTTGCACGCGGCCTGGAAAGCGGTCTACGACGCCGGTCTCCCCGGCCGATCGCCGCGACCCGCCCTCGTCGAGACGTTGTTCGACGCCCAACACCGCTTCGCCGCGGCGATGCGAACGGGTGACGACCTCGAGCCGGTGAGCGACACACTCCCGCTCGACCGCCCGAGCGTCCGCTACCGGCTTGCACGGTCGCTCGACCGTCGATCTCACGCCGTCGCCACGTCGGTCCGCGTGTTCGGCGCCGCCGTCGTCGCCGGTGGATCGGCCGTCGCGCTGGGATTGCCGAGGCCGGACTGGGCGGTACTCGGCGCTGTTCTCGTTCTTCAGCAAGGTCCGGACAGGATCCACGGCAGCTACCGCGGTCTGCTGCGGTTGGGTGGCACCGTGCTCGGCGTCGCGGTGTTCGCCGGGCTGCAACTCGCGCCGGTTCACGGCGCCGGGGTCATCCTGGTCGTGATGGCACTGCAGTTCTTCATCGAGGTGTCGGTGCCTCGCAACTACGGCCTCGCCGTCGTGTTCATCACGCCGCTCGCACTGACGATCGGCACGCTGTCGCACCCGGACTTCTCGACCGGTGCCGTCGTCGTGGACCGAATCGTCGAGACGTTCCTGGGCGTCGCCGTCGCGTTCGCCGCGCTGTGGGGAGCGCAGAGACATGCTTTCCGACGCGCACTCGGGTGGTCCGACGGGCGGGTGCTCGAACTGTCCCGCCGTCTCACGCAGTGCCTGTCGACGTCACGTCCGTCGGATCCGGTGTGCATGGAACTTCGCCGCGATCTGCAGTTCGAATTGATCAACTCGGCGCTCGCGGGGGCGGAGGCCGCGCACAACGACCGTCGCTGGACGGAAGCGCGGTGGGGACGGCACGTCGAGGTCGATCGCCTCGGGTACGAATTGCTCGCCCATTGCGCGGTAGGGTCGGAAGACGTCCCGGGCGTCGCATCGGACGACTGGCTCACCAGAATCGACGATCTCGACTCCACCCGGAAACAGCACGAGCGGTTTGATCGAGGCCGGGAATCGAAACCTCCGGGTCGGTAAAGCGTACGTTTCCCGACGGCCACTCCCACCCGACGGCTCGAAACAATCGGCGCCGGAAGACCTTCTCGGTTCACCGACCCGAATCCGACTGAACGGTAATACTATTGGCGGGTCCGCCAACGAGGTACGGACCAAGCTCACCGTGTCGGGCCATCGGCACTCCATCGGCCCGCGTGCGCCATACCGTCGGGAGGGTCGATCGGATGACCGCGTTGCCTTGTGCTGTGCCGCATCTACGATGCCGGGTCCCCGCGCGTCCCGGGGCCACCATCCGTCGCGGCCGGCTGATCGAGTCACTGGACGTCGCAGTCGCGGAGCCGGGCACAGTCACGTTGCTCACGGCCCCAGCGGGTTCCGGCAAGACGACGCTGCTCGTCGACTGGTTGGCCGATGCTCCCGCCGCGACGGACACGGCCGTCGCGTGGGTGTCCGTCGACGAGACGGACAATTCGCTCGCGACTCTTCGATCGTGCGTGGTGTCGGCGTTGATGCAGAGCGGATCGAGTCGGGTCGCCGATGCCGTTGCGGAACTACCCGCACCGGGCGAACCCGGGTACGACGACTTCAGCGCACTGCTGTTCGCTGCGCTCGACGGCGTCGACGTCCCGGTCGTGCTCGTTCTCGACGACGCGCATCTTCTGCACGACCCCGACGTTCTCGTCGCACTGGGCAACTTCCTGCACTGGCCGCCCCGCGGACTGCGCACGGTCGTCGCGGGCCGATACGAACCGCCACTCGCTCTGCAGAAGCTCAGACTCGACGGACGTGTGCGCGACATCGGTTCGGTCGACATCGCCTTCACGAGAGCCGAAGCCGACACGATGTTCGCGGATGCAGGAATTCTTCTGAGCAGCAATGCTTTCGACGCAGTGATCGAACGAACGCAGGGATGGGCAGCCGGCCTGCGGATGGCCGCGATGACACTCGCCGACAGCCCCGACCCCGGTTCGACGGTCGATCGGTTCACCGGCTCGCAGCACAGCGTCGCGGACTATCTCGTCAGCGAGGTTCTCGAAGGCCTGACGCCAGCGGTCCGCCGGTTCCTCGTCGAGACATCGGTTCCCGCGTGGTTCACCGTCGATCTCGCGGAACGACTGACCGGCAGCCTCGAGGTCCGGCAGACACTGGACATGCTGTTGGCACGCAACTTCCTCATCGAGGAGACTCCGGGGCCGACACCGACCTATCGCTATCACCCCCTCATGCGCGAGTACCTGCGCGCGGAGATGTATCGATGGGGCGTCGAACAGGTCAGGAATCTCGAAACCGTTGCATCACAATGGTTCACGGCGTCGAAACAGCCACTGCAGGCACTGGAACACAGCATGCATTCGGGCGACGGGCCCGCGGTCGTCGCGACGTTGACGACGTCCGGGCTCGATCTCGTCCTCGAAGGGCATTCCGACGTCATCCTGCAAGCCCTCGAGCACGGGCCACGCGCCGTCGCGGAATCAGCGTACGGTCGATTGCTCGGTGCCGCAGCACATTTGACGGTCGGTGACACCGCGCCTGCGATGTCGACCCTCGCGGCACTTCGCGGCCAGGCCACCGACGGCCGCGTCGACGACCGTTCGGAGCTGCTGCATCGCACTCTCGAGGTGCAGGCGGCGATGCAGACCGGGAACATCGGTGCTGCACTCGACAAGCTCGAAATACTCGACATCGGCCGGGCGGACGACCCAGGGCTCGACGCCTTCACACTGGCGACCGCGGGCATCGCGCGGATGTATCTCGACCGAACGACCGAGGCCCGGAAGCTGTTGTCCGACGCCACCGCCAACGCCCGCGCGGGCCGGCTGCACCGGACTGCACTGATGTGCATGACCGCTGCGGCCGCCGTCGAACTGCTGGGGGGCCACCTCGACGACGCGCTGCGGGGCTCCCGCGCCGCCGTCGACCACGCACGCCGTCATGCGATCGGTGACACCGAGATCGCCGACGCCGCACTGTCGCTCGCGGCCGTCGTCGCGCATCTGCGGATGGACGCCGTCACACATTCGACGACGCTGTGGGCCTCCATCGGTTTCGCGACGGAACCTGCTGTCGCCGAGTACGGTCGCCGTGCCGCGAGTGCGCTCGGAACCCGTACCGATGCGCACGGAGTCCCGAAGGTCGGACGGGAATGGATCGAGTACGAACGGCCCGTCATTCCGGGACTCGAAGCACTACTCGTTCCGGTCGTGCAGCAGAAGTACTTCGCGGCGGGCGAGTCGCTGTGGGCCACAGAACTCGTCGGTGTGACGTCGAGGCGGCTCGGCCGGACCGGCGAGATCTCTCTCCTCGCCGCCGACGTCCATCGCCGTGCGGGCCGACTCGATGCTGCCGAATCCGAACTCGCCGCGGTCGTCGACGGCTCGCGACGATGCGTCAGTCCCGTCACGCTGATCCGAGCACTGCTCGCGGCGTCGTCGATCGCGCTCACCCGCCGCAATCCGACGAAGTCGTTCCAGCTCGCCACGCGCGCGCTCGCGCTGGCGGAGCCGGAACGGATTCTGCGCCCGTTCGCCGAGGCCGGGCAGAACGTGCGCGACGTCCTGACGCGTAACCACGGCCGGTTCGGTCGGCTCGAAGCGTTCGCCGACGCGGCCCGCACCGCCATTCCGCACCGGCACCCCGACGTCGAACCCCGGTCGTCGACGACGCTCACTCCGCGCGAACTCGAACTCCTGCGGGAGCTGCCGTCGTGGCGAACCGCCGAGCAGATAGCGTCGGACCACTTCGTCTCGGTCAACACCATCAAGACGCACCTACGCGGCATCTATCGCAAGCTCGAGGTGCGGTCGCGGCGGGACGCGATCGCTGCTGCGCACGAGCTGGGTTTGCTGTAGCTCGTGCGCGCGGCGAAGCCGCTTATCACCATCTGCGGGTGATGACCCGACGCTCTGCTACCAGGCATTCTTGGAAGCGACACTCGAAGTGCGGATCCGAGAAGGAGCGGCACCATGGCGCAGCAGGCCGACGCCTTTCCAGGAGGGGTCCGTTACGAATTCGTCGTCGAAGGTTCGTTGTCCGAACGCGCGATGGCCGCGTTCCCGGACTTGGCCGTCTCCCCGATTCCGCAGCCCTACACCCGCCTGTTCGGTCCGTTGGACGACGAGACCGCACTCCGCGGAATGTTGGCTCGCTTCGACGCTCTCGGCCTCACGCTCGTCGAGCTCAGGCGGCTTCCGGACTGATCTGCGAACCAACCCGGCCGTCGGAGGCTTGTGGCCGGTAGTACACTCGCAGACATGCAGCGCGCGCTTCTTCTTGATCGCCGCGACGGGGTCTGATCCAGACTGGCTTCCCGTCGCGGGGTTTCATCGCGCCGGTCGATCATCAATTCAGCCAGAACTCGGAGATGAGACCATGTCACCAGCTGACGCATTCACGTCCGGATCGCGCACCATCACCCCGCCGTCGCGCCCCGCGCCCAGCGACCAGCCTGTGTGGAACACACAGAAGAACTCGTCGATGCCGACGTACCGTTACCGCCCGTTCGCGGAAGAGGTAGAGCCCGTCACGCTCCCCGACCGCACGTGGCCCGACAAGGTCACCGACCGTGCACCCCAGTGGTGCGCCGTCGACCTGCGTGACGGCAATCAGGCGCTGATCGACCCGATGAGCCCGGCGCGCAAGCGTCGCATGTTCGATCTGCTCGTCCGCATGGGCTACAAGCAGATCGAGGTCGGATTTCCGTCCGCCAGCCAGACCGACTTCGATTTCGTTCGCGAGATCATCGAAGACGGGGCCATTCCCGACGACGTGACCATCCAGGTCCTGACGCAGTGTCGCCCCGAGCTGATCGAGCGCACCTACCTGGCCTGTGAGGGCGCACGCAACGTCATCGTGCACTTCTACAACTCGACGTCGATCCTGCAGCGTCGCGTCGTGTTCAAGGCCGACCGCGACGTCATCAAGAAGATCGCGACCGACGGCGCACGCAAGTGCCTCGAGGTCGCCGCGAACTACCCCGACACCGATTGGCGCTACGAGTACTCGCCCGAGTCGTACACCGGCACCGAGCTCGCGTACGCCAAGGAGGTGTGCGACGCCGTCGTCGACATCATCGATCCGACGCCCGAGAAGCCGATCATCCTCAACCTGCCCGCCACGGTCGAGATGGCGACGCCGAACGTCTACGCGGACTCCATCGAGTGGATGAGCCGCAATCTGAACCGTCGCGACAGCATCATTCTGTCGCTGCACCCGCACAACGACCGCGGAACCGGTGTCGCCGCAGCCGAACTCGGCTACCAGGCAGGCGCCGACCGTATCGAGGGATGCCTGTTCGGCAACGGCGAGCGCACCGGCAATGTATGCCTGGTGACGCTGGGCCTGAACATGTTCACGCGCGGTATCGACCCGCAGATCGACTTCTCCAACATCGACGAGATCCGCCGCACCGTCGAATACTGCAACCAGCTGCCGGTGCACGAGCGGCACCCCTACGGCGGCGATCTGGTCTACACCGCGTTCTCCGGCAGCCACCAGGACGCCGTCAACAAGGGCCTCGACGCGATGAAAGTTGCTGCGGACGAGCAGGATTCGGACGTCGACGACATCCTGTGGCAGGTTCCGTACCTGCCGATCGACCCGAAGGACGTCGGACGCACGTACGAAGCCGTCATCCGCGTCAACTCGCAGTCGGGCAAGGGCGGCGTCGCCTACATCATGAAGTCCGATCACGGTCTCGCGCTGCCGCGTCGACTGCAGATCGAGTTCTCGCAGGCCGTTCAGCGCATCACCGACGGTGAGGGCGGCGAGGTGTCGCCGAAGGAGATGTGGGACGTCTTCGCCGACGAGTACCTGAGCCCGATCCGCCCGCTCGAGCGCATCAAGCAGAAGGTCATCGCAGCCGAAACCGACGGTGGCACCGACCAGATCGTCGCGACGGTGAAGATCGACGGCGTCGAACAGGACATCAACGGCCACGGCAACGGACCGCTCGCTGCCTTCGTCGACGCCCTCTCCACCGTCGGCTACGACATCGGCGTCCTCGACTACTCCGAGCACGCCATGTCGGCGGGCGACGACGCCCAGGCCGCCGCGTACGTAGAAGCCTCGGTCACCGGACCCGACGGCGATGCCGTCACCGTCTGGGGCGTCGGCATCGCGACCTCCATCACGACGGCGTCTCTGCGCGCAGTCGTCTCGGCGGTCAACCGCGCGCTGAAGTAAGCACCACCTCGCCGCACTCCCGCACGGTTGATCATCGCCGATCGACGATGCGGGAGTGTCGGGCGAAGAGCGAGACCCCGACAGTGAGGACCGCTACCGCGACCATCGCGGCGACTGTTCGGCCGTAGCCGGTGAGCAGCTGCTCGACGGCCGCATCCGAGATCTCGCTGATCGTGCCGGCGAACACGTACTTTCGTAGTTCCAGGGGAAGTGCACTGGTCACGACGGAGAGAATCACTGCGGTACCGACGACGAATCCACTCGTCTGAAGCAACAGTCGCATGGCGTTTGCGATGCCGAGCCGTTCGTCGGGCAGGTCGCCCATGATCGCGGTCGCATTGGACGGCATGAACAGGCCGGAACCGAATCCGGCTATTGCCAACCCCACGAGGAGCACCCAGAGCGGCATTCGCCCGGTTGTTCCCACGAACAGTACGACGAGCGCCACCACGGTGACGACATTGCCGATCACGGCAAGCGTCGACGCCGAGACGATGCGCTGCAGCGGACCCGAACTCAGCGATGCCGTCAACGCGGCGACCGCCACTGGCAACACCATCACTCCCGCGACGAGTGGTGTGACACCCGAAACCGCCTGGAAATACAGTGCCATCAACAGAACGACGCCACTTTGCGAGATCGAGTTGAGAAAAGACGCGAGCAGCCCGAACCCGAACGGCCAGTGCTTGAACAATTGAATGTCGATCAACGGATCGTCCACGGACTTCTCGAACCACAGGAACAGTGGGACGATCGTTGCGCTGATCAACAGCCCGCCGACGACGAGTGGGTGGGACCATCCGAGCGATGTGGCCTGAGACAGCGCCGCTAGACCACACGTCAGAGCAACGAGAATCATGGCGTTGCCACGCAGATCGAGCGAGTACGAACGACCGGTACGCGGCGTGGGTTTCAGTGCGACGAACCCCCAGATCAGACACATGATTCCGATCGGGACGTTGAACCAGAAGACCCACTGCCAACCAGCCTGCTGGGCGAGCAGACCGCCGAGTGTCGGTCCGCACAACTGAGCGATGGAGAACGACGCGAGGTATATGCCCATGCCCTCGCCGAGGCGCCGGCGGGGAAAAGCGGCGGTGACGAGAGCCGCGCTGTTGGTCAGTAACATCGCGCCGCCCGCAGCCTGGATCACCCGAAATCCCACCAGCCACCAGGCATTGGGGGCGAGCCCGCACGCAACGCTGCCCACGGTGTAGAACGCAAGACCGGTGAGGTACATCGTCCTGCGTCCGAACATGTCCGCCATACGCCCGAATGCCACCAACAACACGGTGTTGGTGAGCATGTAGGCGAGAAGAATCCAGCTGGCGGCGAGGCTGCTGGCGTCGAAATGCCTTGCAACAGTCGGCAGTGCGACATTCAGCGCACTCCCCGACATGCCGATGACCATGCTGGCGAACGCCACAACACTGAGCGTCCGCCACGCATCGCGCATGACGTCGCGTTCGGATCGCGCTGTGTCGTGCGAGCATTCTGCGTCGGTGTCCGGTCTCGCGGTCATCGTTGTCGATCCTGTTCCGACACCTGCCCCTCGGGCTGCTCCTCGTCCAGGAACGTCAGCATTGCCTGTACCGAACTGTGCGCTGCCTTGACCACGTCCGGGTGCTCCAGATGCGGATACATCCGCTCGACCATCACCGGGACGGCCGAGTATCCCTGGCTCCGGAGGCCGTCGACCTGATGAATTCTTCTGAGCCGCGCGTCGATTCGACGCTTGACCGCGGCTGCGAGATCCGGGAGGACCGGGCCGTGCCCCGGGAGGACCGACACTGTGTTCGTCGAACCGATTCGTTCGAGCGCGCGGAGACTGTCGAGCATGCTCCGCAGCAGCTTCGGATGTACGACGGGAGAACCTGCGCCCAACACCGTGTCACCGGTGAACACCACCCTGTCGTCGGGCAGATGGACACACAACGAATCCCGAGTGTGCCCAGGAGTCGATACGATGTTTGCGGCCACCGCACCCGCGAGCGTCAGCCGGTCACCGTCGTGCGCGGTGGGGGCGCCGTCCGGCCGGCGAGCGGCGATGACAGCCGCACCCGTTTCGCCCACGAGCGACGCCAGCGCACCGGCATGATCGTCGTGCCCGTGCGTCAGAACAACTTCCGTCACTATGCGGTCACCGATTGTGGCACGAAGCGCCTCCCCATGACGCCCGTCGTCCGGGCCAGGATCGATCACCGCACAGGTTGCCGCCGACGGGTCCCCCACTATCCAGGTATTGGTGCCCTCGAATGTCCACGCGCCGGCGTTCGGCGCGAGCAACCACTCGACTCGCGGCGCCACCCGCACCGCAACGCCTACCTGGGGAACTTCAGTTCTCGATGTCAACATGGCAACCTCTCTAGAAGGTACTTCTAGAATGCTACTCGAATATTTGACGTAAGTCGCTACCCGAAGTCACGAAAGTTGTTCCCGCAGAGCATCGATGGCCCGCGGCAACCGTCTATCGGATGCCACGGGCCATCGATGCCACGAACTCAGGCGTCAGTTCGCCGCGATCCGCCGTATCAAGTCGCACATGATGTCGGCGACGACGTTCGCCTGCCGCTTGGTTTTGCAGTTCAGCACTACTTCCCTCGCAGACTCGACGATGATGTCAGTCAGCACCCCGAGCGTGATGCGGTGCTCACTGTCGTTCCCGGGGCCGAGAAGCGCCGAGTTCTGGCGAATCCACTCGATTCGGTTGTCTCGCCGTAGTTTTTCGAACCCAGGCGGTCCATCCGTGTCGACGAAGACCAGGGCGACGTCCCGACGCTGCCAACTTCCCGCAAGGTAAGCGCGGGCACCGATACAGAACAGTTCCAGGGGGTCCGTCGTACCCGAACGGCGTTGCTCGAGAACTGCGGCACGAACCTGTTCGAGATGTGCGGAGTTGTGTCGATCCCACAGCGCGCTGAACAGTTCCGCTTTACCACCGAAGTGGTGGTAGAGGCTTCCCGTGCTCGACCCTGCTTTCTCCACGATCTCGGAGATGTTGGCGTTCAAGAAACCAGCTTCCGCGAACACTGTCTGCGCGGCGTCGAGCAACTTTCTCTGCGTCTCACCGGTCTTGGCCCACTGCCATGTCGTCGGCGACGAATCTCTGTCGGTCACGAAATCCCCCGCGCCCACTTTACGTACCACATCGGAAGAGCGTAATTCTAGAATTGAGACGCGGTCAAGCCGGGAAGGGCTGCCCCGGCTATGCCGCACCGAGAACAAGGGTCGCCCCTGCCGCGAACATGCCACCATTGCCCTGTACGAGGCTCGTTCGAACACCGTCCACCTGGGCTGGAGCATCCCCGCGCAACTGCCGGACCGATTCGAGAATCGCGAACATCCCGTACATCCCGGTGTGCGTATAGGACAGACCACCGCCGTTGGTGTTGACCGGCAACGATCCACCTGGCGACGTATGCCCCTCACGCACGAATTCGCCGGCTTCCCCGCGCCCCACGAACCCGAGATCTTCCAATCCGTACAGCGGAAGATGGGCGAAGGCGTCGTAGATCATGACGTGGTCTATGTCCGACGGTGACAGACCCGCCGATCGGAACGCGGCAGCCCCCGACTTTTTGAATCCCTTGAAAGAGGTGAAGTCCTCCATCATCGATATTCCTGGCCCTTCGTATCCTTCCCCGGTGCCGAGGATCTCGACGGTCGGGACGTCGAGATCACGCGCCCGGTCCACGGTCGTCAGGACGAGTGCTCCACCACCGTCGGTGACCAGGCAGCATTCGAGTAGATGGAACGGCCACGCGATGACCGGTGAATTCTGCACGTCGTCGACGGTGATCGGGTCGCGGAACTTCGCCCTGGGGTTCATACTCGCCCACTTGCGCTGCGCAACAGCCACATCGGCGAGATGTCGCGCCTGCGTGCCCGTCTCCTTCATGAACCGCAGGAATGGCAGCGTGAATCGACTCGGCGGTCCCGTGACTCCGTACGGCGCCTCGAATTGGCCTGGCAACGACGCCGCATCCGGTGCGTACGCGGGCGCACCGACTCTCGACCGGCCGGATTCGCCGTGGGTAATCAATACGACCGAACACTGACCGGTGCTCAACGCGGCAACCGCATGACGGACGTGCGTCAGAAATGACGTCCCACCGACACTCGTCGTATCCATCCATTGTGGTTCGATGCCGAGGCTGTGAGCCACCGACAGCGGCCCCGGCATCGAGACCCCTGCGATGCCGTCGACATCTTTCGGGTGTAGTCCACAGTCTGCCAACGCATTTCGTGCTGCTTCGATGTGCAACCCGAGTGTCGACCGGTGCGGCAGCGTCCCGATCTCGTCCGTCTCGGCCGCGCCGACGATCACGACACCGGTACTCACGACGCACTCCCGGCAGGCCCGAACACGGGAACTTTCATGTCACCGCGTTCTTCGAAGCGGACGACGAGATCGAGGTCGAGCGGCAACAGATCGGGATCGGGTTCGACGCCTACGATGTTGGTCATCATGCGTGGTCCTTCCTCCAGTTCGACTACGGCGACGACGTAGGGCCCCTCGTCCTCGAATCCTGGTCCTGGGCGGTGTTCGATGACGTAGCTGTACAGCGACGCACGCCCCGAACATTCGATCCATTCGACGTTGCCGGAATTGCATGCGGGGCAGAAATCCCGGGGATAGAAGTACGCGGTTCTGCAGTCCAGGCAACGTTGCACCACCAGTCGCTCCGCCGCAGCCTCGGCCCAGTAGAACGCCGTCTCCGGAGTGGGTTTCGGTGCGAGTTTGCGGAGCGTCTTCTTCGGCTTCACCTCGGCGGACGAGGGCACCGTGGAACTTGTCATCTGTATCTCTTCTCGTAGTGCTAGTAGGGCAGGGCAGCCGATGCCGCTGTACCTATGCGGCCCTGTTCGTCGTGGAGGGCGCACACGGATACCGCAACGCCGTTGTCGACCGCGTGGTCGAGATTCTCGAAGCCGATCCACTCGCCGATCGGGAGCCGGCTCAGGTACAGCGTCACGTCGGCGTTGATGAAGTTCAGACTCTTCGCCCCCATGTTTGTGAAGGGGCTTACCCAATCCGCCGCCATCGCCGCGATCTCGAAGGGCGTGTCACCGATACCTTCGAGCAGCCGGCACGTCTCACGAAACCAGGAGAATTTTCGGCCGTCTTCCGACGGTTCCAGCCGTCGCACCTCTCCGAAGTGCCTGGGCGCCTGCCTCACGGGCGGCGACACCGATTCCGGTGCCGGAGCGCGATATTCGACGGGCGACCAGGCCACAGGAGTCGATTCAGCTCCAGCGAGCAATGCCTGCACACTCGCCGACGCCACGGGCATGCCGTCGACGGATGCCTGGACTTCCACGATCCTGACGCGTCGGCCCGCTCGTCGTACGTACGTCGTGATGTCGATCGGCCCCATCGGAATGGGGCGGAACAGATCGGTTGTCATTCGAGCCGGGTGGAATCCATCGGCGAGGTGTTCCCGTTCCACTTCCCGCGCCATCAGCCCGGAAACGAGGCGCCCGTGAACGAGATTCTCGGACCACGGACTTCGGGCATGCGGCCGCGGTTCGTAGCGTCCGTCGCCGCCGTCGAAGAACGGCGCCTTGGTGTCCGGCCGTGACACAGCCGCTTCCCGAACCGTGGCGGTCATCGGACGGTCACCGTTCCGCGGTCGAGGACCACGGTGTCGTCCGACGTGGTCACCCGGAAACGTATGCCGTCGGTGGTGTCCCAGATCGACACCGTCAACTCCTGACCGGGGAACACCGGCTTGGTGAACCGTCCCGACATCGACTGCAGTCGCGTCGGGTCGGAACCGCAGAGCTCGTGCAGCAGCACCCTCCCGGTGACGCCGTACGTGCACAGTCCGTGAAGGATCGGTGACCGGAATCCTGCGCGCGCAGCGAACGAAGGATCCGAGTGCAAGGGGTTGCGATCACCGGAAAGGCGGTACAGCAGAGCCTGTTCCGGACGCGTCGCGTAGGTCAGCTTGGAATCAGGCGCGGTGTTCGGCATCGGCGCGTCGCCGGTGCGGTCTCCGGTACTGCCGACCGATTCACCCCGGATGAAGACCGACGAGCGCGACGACGCGACGAGCTCACCGGTTGCGGAGTCGACTGCGGTCGCCTCGGTGACCACGAGCGCTCCACTTCCCCTGTCCTGCATCGACGTCACGGTCGATCTCACCTGAACGTCACCGTCGACGGGCAGCAGCCCGGTGGTCTCGAAGGCTTGCTCTGCGTGTACGAGCATCGCGGGATCGAAGGTTCCCAGTGATCGCCCGGACCGTGCTTGTGTGGCCAGTACCGCGAACGTCGGCAGGACCTGCTGCGCGACGTCCGCGGAGTTCTCGGTTACGAACGACAATTCGTCCAGAGACGAGTCCTGCCCGGCACCGACACCCACCGCGTACAGCAGGGCATCCTTCGACGACCACGTCCGCTGCACGGGATTGCTCGGCACCCCGACGACGCCGAGATCGAGGGCCATCAGGACACCTTCTCCGGTACGAGCCCGTTCATCGCCGCGTTACCTGCCGCCTCGGCGACCAGGCGCGGCACCACCTCGCCGAGTTCGCCGGGTTCGAACCTCGCACCCTTGTCGAAACTCGGGCCTGCGCTCCACCCCTCGGCGACACTGATGTGTCCTCCGCGCACGTTGAACACACGGCCGGTGATGTCGCGCGACTGTTCGCTTCCCAGCCAGACCACGAGCGGTGCGATATTGTCCGCTGCCGACGGATCGAAATCGCCTGGTGCGGGCGCCTTCCGGCCGACGTTGCCGCCCAGGTTTTCGGTCATCCGAGTCAGCGCTGCGGGCGCGACCGCGTTGACGGTCACCCCATAGCGGGCGAGTTCCATCGACGCGATGATCGACAGGCTCGCGATACCGGCCTTCGCTGCGCCGTAGTTCCCCTGACCGACGTTTCCGTAGATGCCCGACGACGACGTCGTGTTGATCACGCGCGCGTCGACGGCAGCACCGGATTTGGACCGCTCCTTCCAGTAGCGCGATGCGTGGCGCAGGGGCATGAACGTCCCACGCAGATGGACGCGGATGACGTCGTCCCACTCTGCGGCGGTCATGTTCGTGATCATTCGGTCCCGCAGGATTCCCGCGTTGTTGACCAAGACGTGCAGGTCGCCGTAGTGCTCGACGGTTTCCTCGATCAGTCGCCTCGCACCGTCCTCGTCGGACACGTCCGTGCCGTCGACCCGCGCCGTGCCTCCGGCTGCGCGAATGAGGTCGACGACCTCTCCCGCAGGCCCGTCGGCCGTCCCGGACCCGTCGACGTCGGCGCCGATGTCGTTGACGACGACGGTCGCGCCTTCGCGTGCGAACTCCAGTGCATGACCTCGTCCGATGCCGCGGCCCGCGCCGGTGACGATGACGACTCTGCCCTCACAAATTCCGCTCATCGCGATACCTCTTCTTCGTCGGTCGGGCTCCACGTGATGAGCGCATCGAGCGCCTCACAGTGCGATCCGCTCACCATCAGGGGATTGATCTCCAGCGCCTGCAGTCGATGGCCAAGGCCGTATGCGACGTCGGCAATGCGTTTGACCTGGGCCGCCAACGCGTCGAGATCCACTGGGGCGGTACCGCGCGCACCCTTCAGCAGTGTGATGCCGCGCAGCCCGTCGATCGCCTGCCGCACGTCGTCGTGGGACACGGGCAGGACCCGAATCGCAGCGTCCGCCAACACCTCGACCCACACACCGCCCAACCCGACCGCGAGAGTCAGCCCCCACACGGGGTCTCGCACCACACCGACGAGCATCTCGATTCCGTCCATGCTTCGGTGCGGCTGCACGATGGTCGCGATTCCCGTCGAGCCCATCTTCTGCAACGCAGTGGTCACCGAGTCGAACGCATCCCGGACGTCGTCGGCGTTGTGCAGGTTCAGACGGACGCCTCCGACTTCGCTCTTGTGGCCGAGGTTCTCGGCGACCGCCTTCAGTACGACCGGGTAGCCGAACGCGTCGGCGTGCGAGACTGCCTCGTCGGCCGTCGTCGCCAGTTCCGTCGGAACCACCGGCACACCATGCTCGCGCAGCAACCTTCCGGCCGCGTATTCGGTCCACATGCCCGTCGGCTCACGATCGAGGGAAACAGACCCGGTCTCGGGACTCGGGATGTCGTCGCCGGCGAAGTTGCGCTGGATCGCCGCCCATCGGACGGCGTTGCCCAATGCCGTGATTCCGTGCTCGATTCCGCCGAGGACGTGTGGGAAATCGGTCGCCGCAGCAATCGACCTGCCGTGATCGGTCACATCGGTGAGCACCGTGCTCAGCACGACCGTGGGAACGGCCGTTGCCTTGATGTTCTTCGCCGAGTCGCCGTACGCGGCGAGTGCCGACTCGGGGTCGGCGGCGGGGACGCGCGGCAACTCCGACAGCAGGACTGTGAAATCGACCTCGGGATCCTGGGCGACCACCGCCAGTGAGCGTCGCATGAGGGTTCGATCGATGACCACGTACCCGGTGACGTCGAGTGGGTTCTGCACGGTGGCGAAGTCCGGGACGATGTCCTGTAGTTGTCGAGTGGTGTCGTCGGAGAACGCCGGCAGTTCGAGTCCTTCGTCCTCGGCACGGTCGGCGATGATCTCCGACGCTCCGCCCGACGGCGTCACGACGCCCATCCGCGGTCCCGGCAGGCCGCCGCCGAGGCTGGCCATCAATCCGGCCGTCAAGATCAGATCCTCGAGCGAGCGAACCCTGATGACGCCCATCTGTTCGAAAGCGGCGTCGATGACCGCATTGTCGCCGACGAGCGCGCCGGTGTGGGCCAGTGCCGCACGGGCACCGAGCGCGCTACGCCCGATCTTCAGCGCAACTATCGGCTTGCCCGCAGCGAGCGCACGCCGGGCGATTCGCCGAAACTCGTGCGGGTCGCGCACGGATTCGAGGAACAGGGCGATGACCGATGTGTTGGGATCGTCGACCAGGTATTCCATCACGTCCGTCACGGACATCATCGACTCGTTGCCCATGGCCGTCAGGAAACTGAGTCCGACGTTCCTGGCCTGCGCAAACTGCAGAACCGAGCTGGCGAGCGCTCCGCTCTGCAGCACGAACCCGACGGACCCGGTCAGGAGGGGACGCCCGATCGGCAACCCGTAGGGCGTGATCTTCTCCGCGGCATTGATGAATCCGTTGCCGTTGGGCCCCAGCACCGTCAGGCCGCTCGCGCGGGAGAATGCAACGATCTCGTCCTCCAGCGCCTTTCCTTCGGCACCGGTCTCGCCGAATCCCGATGTCAGGATCACGGCTGCCCGTACGCCATGTTCCACTGCCGTTTGCAGGGTGGACAGCACCACTGTCGTCGGGACCATGACGAATATCAGGTCCACCACATCCGGCAGATCCGCGAGGCTGGGATACGTGCGTTCTCCGTGGACAACCGAACTGGAACGGTTGACCAGATACGTCTCGCCCGCGAAACCGCTGTCCTTGATGTTCTGAAATGTGTTGAGAGACCATGGCGATTTGTCCGTCGCCCCGATCAGTGCGATCGAGCGGGGCTCGAACAAAGCGCGTAGATCGAGGGCCTCGATTGTCGGGTTGGTCATGAATTCTCGTCCTGTCGTCGACTCGCGCTGTTGCGTTCCAGCATCTCTGGCGTCAGTGGCCGAAGCCGTCGGAATTGACATATCCCTTGATGAGATTGCGTGCGATGGTGCGACGCTGAATCTCGTCGGTGCCTTCGAAGATCCGCAGGAGTCGCAGCTCGCGGTACCACCGTTCGATCGGGAGTTCCTTCGTGTAGCCCATGCCGCCGTGGATCTGGAGGACACGATCGACGACGTTGTTGGCCATGATCGAACCGTGCAGCTTGGCCACCGACGACGCATGCCTGGCGTCGACGCCCTGTGCGACCATCCATGCCGCGCGCAACGTCAGGAGCTTCGTCGATTCGATCTCGACGTGCGAGTCAGCGATCTGCCACTGGATAGCCTGATACTCGGCGATCGGATGCCCCATCGACACGCGGTTCTTCGAGTGCTCGATCGCCATGTCCAGAAGACGTTCGGCGGAGCCGATCGCTCGGGCGGGGATCATGTAGCGGCCCTGGCCGATCCAGCTCATTGCGAGCTCGAATCCCTTGCCCACTTCACCGAGCACGTTGCTCTCGGGGACACGGACGTCGACGAAGGACAGTGCTGCCGGACCCCACTGCCCCATCGTCGGAATCGGTGCGGAAGTCCAGCCCATGTCGCGGTCGACGATGAAGCACGTAACGCCTCCGTTGGCTCCCTTCTCCTTGTCGGTCACGGCGAAAACCATGACGAAGTCGGCTTCGTTGCCGCCGGTGATGAAGATTTTCTCGCCGTTGATGACCCAGTCGGAACCGTCCTTGACCGCGCGGGTCTTGATGCTCCGTGCGTCGGATCCTGCGCCGGGTTCGGTGATCGCGAAGCACGATCGTCGCTCACCCTCGATCGTCGGAATCAGATACTGCTGCTTCTGCTCGTCGTTGGCTCCGTAGAGAATGTTGTCCGCCGAACCACCGAAGGAGAACGGCACGAAGGTCCGACCTGCTTCGGCAGCGATGATCGCGCTCATCACCGGCCCCAGATCGGCCCCTCCGTACTCCTCGGGGGTGTTGATACCCCAGAATCCCGACTTGCGCGCCTTCGTCCGCAGCGCCTTGATGTCCTCGGGCGGTAGGCCGGGCCGGCCCTCACGCTCGTTCCGAAGCACCTCGCTCTCGAGCGGAATCACCTCCTTCTCGAGGAATGCGCGCACCGACTTGCGCATCAATTCTTCTTCTTCGTTCAATGCAAAATCGACCATGTCTTGCACGTCCCTTCCGGGTCCACGGGGATGAGAATGGAGGCGGGATCGAATCATATTCTAGAACTTCGATCTAGATGGACAGTGGACGATTGCCTGCCTCTTGTCAAGCCCGCACCGCCCGATTTCTCGAGATCGGCGCGGAGCCTTGACACGGCAAATGTTTTAGAACATCCTTCTAGAAATCGCTCCAGGGCGCCGGGCGCGACGTATCGAAGAAGCCCCTCTCGGGCAGAGTCACAGTCGATTTCGCCGCTCGAAGGGCGCCTCCCCTCGACCCATTCGGAGGTCATCACATGTCGTACCGCTCGATTCTCGGACGCGCAGCTGTACTCGCCACCGTCTGCGCCGTCTCGGTAGCATGCGCCGGCATCGACCAGCGGACTTTCGACATCGATGCGCTCGATCGTGACGCGACGGTGATATACGGGCAGATCGTCGTGCCCAGCAGCCTCGATCCCCATCGCGGAGTTACTGAAAACGACCTACCGTTACTGACGGTGATCTACGATCGGATCACTGACGTCGACACCGACGGCAACCCGATACCGATGCTGGCCGAGAGCTGGGAGTTGGACGACGAGAATTCCTCATTCATCCTGAACATGCGTGCGGGAGCTACATTTTCGGACGGCACCCCGGTCGACGCCGCTGCGGTCAAGGCGAATATCGACAGAATCCTCACCGATCCGCAGTCCACGATCAAATCTCAGATCGACAAGACCATAGGGTCGGTCGACGTACTCGACGAGAGAACCGTTCGACTCAACCTCGTCGGGCCTGGCGGTTCGCTACCGACGTTGCTCGCGTCACGCCCCGGAATGCTCGTGTCGCCTGCCGCGCTAGGCAACACCGACCTCGACCAGAAGCCAGTCGGCGCAGGCGCTTTCACGATGACGAGCAGCATTCCCGGCACCGAATACCACTTCGACCGCAGGCCCGACTACTGGGACGACGACGCCTACCGCTTCAGCAAGCTCACCTTCCTCATACAGCTCGACACCGCAACGCGCATGAACTCGCTGCAGGCAGGCGAGTCGACGATGACCGGCGTAGTCGGGCCGCAGAAGGAAGAAGCGAAAGCGGGTGGACTGCAGGTGTTCACCTCCGACGGCGCGAGCACCAGCATGGCGCGAATTTCGCTGAACACCGCGAGAAGTGAGTTCGGCGAGAAGGCTGTACGTCAGGCCATGAATCTCGCCATCGACCGAGCTGCCATATCGCGAGTCCTGTACTCGGGCGACTGCGTTCCTGGTGCGCAACCGTACCCGGAGGGCTACTTCGCACACAGCGACGCGCTCGACGACAGCGGATGGTCGGACTACGACCCCGACCGCGCCCGCGAACTGCTCGCCGACGCAGGCCTCGCCGACGGCTTCACGTTCACCGCCGCGGTTCCGAGCCTGTCCATCTACCAGAACAACGCCCAGGTCGTGCAGCAGAACCTGGCCGACATCGGCATCGACATGCGCATCGAGGTCATGGACGCAACTCAGGCCAGAGCACGATTCGTCACTGGGGAGGCGGACGCCCTCGTCGGCCAGTACGGCGGCGGTACTGACCCTGGCCTCTACGTGTCCTCCGCATACCTTCCCACCGGAGGCGACAACCCCGGAAAGTTGACCACCGAGCGGATGGGCGAGTTGTACGCCGCGACCGCGCGCAGCACCGACGTCGAGGAACGCAAGGCAGCGTACGAAGACCTCCTGGCCGAGGCATTCGAGATGGGTCCGGCTCAGATTGTTCTCTGTCACTCGGTGGCCTCGGTCGCAAGCCAGGGAAACGTCGGAAACTACGTCTTCTACAAGACCGGCGGTACGGGCCTCAGAACGTTGGACGTGAGCAAGTGAAACCCACCGAACAAGGATGAGGTGTTCCAATTGTGTTGATATTTATGGTCAAACGGTTGTTGGCTGCCGTTCCAGTGCTCATTCTCGTCACCATTCTCAGTTTTTCGATGATCCACTTGATCCCAGGCGACGCCGCGGTGGTCGCGGCAGGTGAGAACGCGTCGGCCGAGCAGATCGCCGCGACCAGGGCCCAACTCGGGCTCGATCAGAACATCGTCGTTCAATACTTCAGCTGGGTCGGAAACCTGCTGACCGGCGATCTGGGCACCTCGCTGCTCAGCAGCCACCGCAACATCGACGCAATCCTCGAAGCTCTACCCGTCACTTTGTCTCTCGCGTTCGTCGCGCTGTCGTGGTCGCTGGTGTTCGGAGTCGTCGTCGGCGTGTTCGCGGGACTACGACAGGGCACGTGGATCGACCGAACCCTCACGAGTCTGACCACCCTCGGCATCTCGATGCCGAGCTTCTGGCTCGGTCTGTTGTTCGTCACGTTCTTCTCGTTGCAGTTCCGACTCTTCCCCGCAACCGGGTACGCGCCTCTCAGCGACGGCATCGCTGCATGGTTCTCTCACCTCGTGCTGCCCGCCCTCGCACTGGGTACCGTCACAGCTGCCGAGATCGCCAGGCAGTCCCGGGCTGGTGTCATCGACGTTCTGGAACGGGACTACATCCGCACGGCCACCGCAAAAGGTCTGCCGCGCTGGAAGGTGATCGTCAAACACACGTCGAAGAATGCGGCCGTGCCGGTCGTCACCGTGTTCGGTCTCCAGGCTGCCGCGCTCATCGGTGGCGCGGTGATCATCGAGCAGGTGTTCGGCATGCCGGGGCTCGGATCCGTCGCTCTCAAGGCGATCCTCGAACGTGATTTCCCCGTCATCCAGGCATTCGTCGTCGTGATCACGCTGTTCGTCCTCGTGATCAACCTGCTCGTGGACATCTCGTACGCGTACTTCAATCCGAAAGCCAGGACATCATGACGATCAAGCCTCTCTCGTCGCCTCTGGACAACGCTCGACGTCAGCTCGAATCCTCGGCGAAGACCACCAGCACCCGGCAGGCTCCACCATCACCTGGTCGTCTCTTCGTCCGGCGAATCCTCAAGTCCCGCACCAACATTGCGTGCCTCATCTTTCTCGGTCTCCTCGGCGTCGTCGCCATCGCTGCACCGTGGATCGCGCCGTACGATCCCGCCTACCAGAAACTGGCGTCCGCGTTCCTACCCCTGTTCTCCGATGGTCACATCCTCGGCACCGACCAGCTCGGGCGAGACACGCTGAGCCGGCTCATCTATGCCACTCAGATTTCCCTCGTCGCGCCGCTCATCGCCGTTGGATTCGCGGCGGTGACCGGGCTACCGCTCGGACTTCTTGCTGGATATCTGGGAGGCAAGTTCGACTGGATCACCGGACGAATCGCCGACGCCCTGATCGCCCTTCCTGCGCTCGTGCTCGCTCTGGCGATCATCGCGATCTTCGGGCCCGGCCTCCTCAACGCGATGCTGGCGGTAGGCGCCGCATCCGCACCTCGCCTGTTCCGCGTCGTGCGAGGATCAACCATCAACGTACGGGAGGAGACGTACATCGAAGCAAGCAAGGTAGTCGGGTGCTCGACGCCTCGCACCGTGTTGATGCACGTACTACCGAACGTGAGATCACCACTGCTGGTGCAGATCACGTTGATGCTGTCGCTCGCCCTGTTGGCCGAGGCCGGCCTGAGCTTCCTCGGACTCGGCGTCCAACCACCCACCGCGAGTTGGGGATCGATGCTCCGCAGCGCGTTCGACAACCGATTCCAGAGCCCGTGGATGGTCGTCCCGCCGGGATTGGCGATCATGCTCACCATCCTGTCCCTGAATCTGCTGGGCGACGGCATCCGCGACGCGGTCGGCCAGGAACGGAGAAAGTCGTGAACCTTCTGTCGATCGACGACCTGCAAGTGGAATTTCGCACCGAAGCAGGCTGGACGCCGGTAGTGACCGGCGCGCATCTCGACCTTGCAGCGGGTGGCACTCGTGCGCTCGTCGGCGAATCCGGTTCCGGCAAAACTGTGACCGCACTGTCGATACTCGGCCTACTTCCGAAGCACAACAGTAGAGTCACGCGCGGCACCATCGACTTCGCGGGTGAGAATCTCTTGGACGCGGACGATGCCCGAATGCGCTCCATCCGCGGCCGTGAGATCGCGATGATCTTCCAGGAACCCATGACCAGTCTCAACCCGGTCTTCACCGTCGGCGAGCAGATCGCGGAGACGGTCCGCGCGCACATGGGAAGTTCACGAAAGCAGGCATGGGCCAGGGCGATCGAGGTGCTGGACCTCGTCGGAATTCCGGCCGCAGCACGCCGGGCAAAGGACTATCCCCACAGCTTCAGCGGTGGCATGCGGCAGCGCGCGATGATCGCGATGTCGATCGCATGTGATCCCAAACTGCTGATCGCCGACGAGCCTACGACAGCGCTCGACGTCACCGTGCAAGCCGGTGTGCTGCAACTACTTCGACGATTGCAGTCGGAACTCGGCACTGCGGTGCTGCTGGTGACACACGACCTCGGCGTCGTCGCGGACTTCTGCGACGAGGTCACCGTCATGTACGCCGGAGAACCCGTCGAGACTGCACATGCCGACCACTTGTTCGCGGAACCGCTGCATCCCTACACAGCTGGGCTCCTCGAATCGCTACCGCAACGCATCGCACCGGGGGATGATCTGGTCGCGATCCCGGGCATGGTCCCTCGGCCCGAGCAGATGCCGTCGGGATGCCGCTTCTCGCCCCGGTGTCGACATTCCGTCGCGGGCACGTGCGACGGTCGGCATCCCGAACTGATCGAAATCCGATCGGACCGCAGCACCCGGTGTGTTCGCGTCGCCGACCACGATCTGACGGGCCTGCTCCCTGCGTTGCCCATCGAGGCAGTTCCGGCCCGCAGCACCATCGATTCGGCAGACCTGGAGGCGTCGCTGTGACCACTCTCGAGAAGAACGTCGTCACCAAGCCCGTGTTGCTCGACGTACAGCACTTGTCCAAGTCCTTCGTGCGTTCGCGCGACGTACTGGGGCGTCCCCGTGAGACCGTCCGAGCAGTGCGGGACATCAGCGTCGGTATCCGTGCCGGTGAGACGCTCGGCATCGTCGGCGAATCGGGTTCGGGCAAGTCGACACTCGGTCGTTCGATCCTGCGGCTCGAGAACCCGGAAGAAGGGTCCGTCTTGTATCAGGGCAAAGATCTGCTGGCGTTGGGCCGGCGAGAACTTCGGCGCACTCGTCGGGACCTGCAGATGATTTTCCAGGACCCGTACGCATCGCTCGATCCGACCAAGACCGTAGGCAACGCGATTTCGGAGCCGCTGCGGATCTACGACAGGGCCTCGCGCGCAGACCACGACGATCAAGTGGCCGAACTACTGACCAAGGTAGGACTGCGAACCGAATTCGCGATGCGGTATCCCGGCGAGATGTCCGGCGGGCAACGCCAACGCGTTGCCATCGCACGTGCTCTCGCGCTCGATCCGAAGGTGATCGTCGCCGACGAGGCCGTGTCCGCACTCGACGTATCGACGCAGTCGGAAGTCATCAACCTACTCGTCCACCTCAACAAGGAATTCGACCTCACGTGTCTGTTCATCTCGCACAACCTGGGCGTAGTGCGGCATATCAGTGATCGAATCGCAGTCATGTACCTCGGTCGAATCGTCGAAATCGGCTCTGCGGCAGAGGTTTACGACTCACCACGCCACCCGTACACGAAAGCACTCCTGTCCGCGATTCCGGTTCCTGACCCGGTTATCCAACGTGCACGCTCCAAAACCATTCTCGAGGGCGATTCGCCGGACCCGGCGCATCCACCGACCGGCTGCGCCTTCGCATCGCGATGCCCATACGCCCAGGAGGTCTGCACTCGCATCGAACCGAACCTCGAGCGACGCGACAACGGGTCCGTGTCCGCTTGCCATTTCGCCGATTCGATTATCCGAGAGAAGGACTCGGTCGCTTGACACCAGAGGGGTCCCGCGCTCGATCAGCGCGGGGCCCTTCTGATTCCACCGCCCCCGGGGTGCTAGGTGCCGAGCAGCGAGGCTTTCGCCTTCGCGAATTCGGCGTCGTCGAGAATTCCTTGGTCGCGCAGGTCCGCGAGTTTCTGGATCTTGCCGACGAGGTCGTCTCCCGTATCGGGTGAGGGAGCCTGTCGGGGCGGCTGCTGCGGCTGCTCGCGCTCCTGCCTGCGACGGTTCATCATGTTGTTGGTCGCGTTGGCAGTTCCGGCGACCACCGCCGTGCGCGCCACCGTTCCGAGGAGTCCCGGCCTGCCCACGCGGCCGCGTCCGAATACCATCGCCTGCCTCCTACACCAGTGCTGCCGCGAGCGCGACTTCGACTGTTTCCCTGGGGATCTGGACGTGAAGCGCCACATCTCCTCCGGCTTCGCGCGACGCATGCGACAGCGTGCGCGCCCATGTCTGCTCGTAGACGAGTATCGCCGCCGATGTGCCCGGCTCGAGTGTGCCCCGTACGACGTCGAGGTCCTCGTCGCTGATCAGAGCTTTCGCCTCGAGCGAGAGTATTTCGAGACCGACGTCGTCGAGCGCCTCGTCGACATCGACCTGCCGCAGTGATCCGTCGAGACTGCGGCCGATGAACACGAGATCGAGCAGCGTGATCACACGCTGCTCGACGACCTGCGCCAGCGCGGCGACGACGGCGGGGTCGGCTCGATCGCCGGGAAACGTCACCACGAGAACGCCCACCGGACCCACGTCGAACATCGTCTCGTTCATCGTCACGATGCTTCTCCGCGCCCTGCGCCTGCGCATCATCCGGCGCGGGTGAATTCACCTGTTTCGGATGATGATCAAGTTGCGCGTCCGAGCCACGATGAGCTGTCTGGATTCACTATCAGCGGAATGGAGCAGCAAGCCGTGGACTCGTTCTGGGATTTTCTCTGGTTGGTAATCGTGAGTTTCGCGTTCGTGGCCTACCTGATGGTGCTGTTCTCGATCATCGGGGACCTGTTCCGCGACCACAAGACGTCGGGATGGGTCAAGGCGATCTGGATCTTCTTCCTCATCGTTGCGCCCTTCTTGACCGCGCTGATCTACATCATCGTCAAGGGCGGCGACATGACGAAACGGCAGGTGGCCGCCGTCCAGCACGCGAAAGACGAGCAGGACCAATACATCAAGCAGGTGGCAGGCCGTACGTCCGCCGAGGAGATCGCGCACGCGAAGACACTCCTCGACAACGGCACCATCTCGCAGGAGGAGTTCTCACAGCTGAAGGAGAAAGCTCTTCGCTGACGCTCAGAGCATGTGCACGAAAATACATGGACGGCTACGGATTTCCGTGCACACGCGCAGCCTCCGCCTCGAACGCCTCCACCACCGCCCTCACGGCCGGCAGCTCGCGAGCACGGGGTCGCGTCGCGAGTTCGTAGATCCTGCCTGCTCGCACTCCTGACAGTGGAATACGCACGAGCGCAGGATGTACGACGGCATATCGCGGCAGTAGAGCGACCCCGTGGCCTCGCGCCACCAATTCCTCGGTGACCCGGAAGTCGTTGATACGCTGGACCACACGAGGCTGCACCCCGGTTGCCGCGGCGACGGACAGCAACACGTCGTCGACCGGGAAACCGCCACGGACGCTGATCCAGTGCTCGTCGGCGAGTTCGCGCAGATCGACCGACTGCCTCGACGCCAACGAATGACTCGGCGGGAGCACGAGGTCGATCGGCTCACGCATCAGGGATTCCACTTCGATGCGCGCGGCAGCGGTTGCCGGTGCTCGATCGTCGCGATGGGTGAGTACGACGTCGTAGTCGGCAAGCAGCGCCGGCACCGACGAGGCGGGTAGGTCCTCGTCACGCGCAACCACTCGTGTCCCGCTGTCTCGCAGGCGGTCCAGAACCCCCGGCAGCAACAGAGCGGCACCGGACGGAAACAGCGCGACGCGCACGCGCCCTTTCGGTGACGCACTGTACGACTCCATTTCGGCCGTCGCTCGACGCAAGGCCCCGAGGACCTCGTCGGCCCGAAGGACGAGGGCATGGCCGGCGTCGGTGAGGCGGAGTCTGCGCCCGTCGGGTTCCAGCAACGCGACCCCTGCCTCCTTCGAGAGCAGTTTGAGTTGCTGGGACACGGCCGACGGCGTCAAAGACAATGCGACTGCGACGGCACCGACGGTTCCGCGGTCGGCAAGTTCGCGCAGTATTCGCAGGCGCTCGACGTTCATGTAGCGAATCTTAAGTGTCGGTGTCGCAATATTCGATTGTGCTGACACGTGGGTAGACCTGACGATGAACGAGTGAACACCCGCGACCGCTGCCTCGGTATCCTTGTCGCCGTCCTGTGGGGCCTGAATTTCCTGGCCATACGCGTCGGGCTCGATCAGTTCCCTCCATTCTTCTTCAACGCTCTGCGATTCCTCGTCATCGCAGTACCGGTGCTGCTCTTCGTTCGTCCGCCGAAGGTCCCGATCAAGTGGCTGCTGCTCTATGGCGTGGGCTTCGGGGTTCTTCAGTTCGCGTTCCTGTTCAGCGCGATGAACGCGGGGATGCCGACCGGGCTCGCGTCGCTGGTCCTGCAGTCGTCGGCGCCGTTCACGGTCGTCCTCGGCGCCCTTCTCCTGCGCGAACGCATCACCAGGCGCCAGATTCTCGGCATCTCCGTCGCGATAGCGGGGATGGCGCTCATCGGCTACGACCGCGCCCAGGCCGCGACACTGCTTCCCGTCCTGCTGACGCTGCTCGCCGGCCTCAGCTGGGCCTTCGGCAACCTCGGTAACAAGCTGGCTGCCTCGACCTGGTCGGGTCACTCCACCCCCGGGCAAGCGATGCGGCTCATGCTGTGGATGTGCGTTGTACCGCCCGTCCCGATGCTGGCGTTGTCGGCGATCACCGAGGGGCCCACGACGGGCTGGGTCGCGCTTGCGGACGCGTTCAGCCCCGAGGCATGGCAGGCCCTGGCCGGGGTCGGCTACATCGCCGTGTTCGGAACGCTGGCAGGTTCGGGACTGTGGACAATCCTGATCAGCCGCTATCAGGCGGGCGTCGTCGCACCGTTTTCGCTGTTGGTGCCCGTCGTCGGGATCGCGGGTGCCTGGCTGTTCCTGAGCGAGGAACCGAGCCCGTTGTCGTTGATCGGCGGCGCTGTCGTGATCGCCGGATGTCTGGGGGGAATGCAGAAGGCGACACGGCCGGAGGCTCTTCCGACCAGACGCGCGACGGCCTCCACCTGACTGCGATCGTTTATCCCACCGGCGTGATCTTCCCCTCGTCATCGGCCTGATTCCCCGGCCGAGCCACCTTCCGACGAGAGCTGCCGGACAGGTCTGTGCCAGACTCGGCGCATGGTTCGAACGGGTGAGCGCAAGGCCGCGATAGGCGCGCGCGGCCGGCTGGCTTTGAAGGCCGCGGAGGCCGCCACATGGGCGTCGCGCAAGGCAGGCCGCGGCAAAGGGTCGATGATCGGCGGGCTGGTCGCCTTGAAGCTCGATCCCGACATTCTGACGGGGCTCGGCTCCGGGCGTCGCACAGTGGTCGTCACCGGCACGAACGGCAAATCGACGACGACGCGTATGACCGCAGCCGCGCTCTCCACGCTCGGTGAGGTCGCAACGCAGGCCGACGGCGCAAACATGGACGCCGGGATCGTCGCGGCGCTGCACGCGCACATCGACGCGCCGCTCGCGGCTCTCGAGGTCGACGAGCTCCACGTTCCGCACGTGTGCGACGCCGTCTCCCCCGCTGCCGTCGTGCTGCTGAACCTCAGCCGCGACCAGCTCGACCGCGTCGGCGAGATCAACATGATCGAGCGGAAGCTGCGGGCAGGGCTCGCCCGTCATCCGGAGTCCGTCGTGATCGCCAACTGCGACGACGTCCTGGTGACGTCCGCGGCATTCGACGCTCCCAACGTGGTGTGGGTGGCCGCGGGCGGCGGCTGGGCAGGCGACTCGGTCAGTTGCCCGCGCACCGGCGAGCCGATCATCTGGGACGGCGAGCACTGGTACTCGACAGGAAGCGATTTCGCCAGGCCGACTCCCGACTGGTGGCTCGACGACGACAATCTCTACGGGCCCGACGGCCTGAAGATTCCAATGTCGTTGGCACTACCCGGAAAAGCCAACCGAGGCAACGCAGCTCAGGCCGTCGCCGCAGCCGTCACGCTGGGAGCGACTCCGGAGGATGCCGTTCGCGCGGCGTCCACGGTGAACGAAGTTGCCGGACGCTATTCGACGGTGCAGTACGGATCTCATTCCGTCCGAATGCTTCTCGCGAAGAACCCCGCTGGCTGGCAGGAAGCGCTGTCGATGATCGATCCGACGGTCGACGGCCTCGTCATCGCCGTCAACGGGCAGGTACCCGACGGCGAGGACCTGTCGTGGCTGTGGGACGTTCGCTTCGAACATTTCGAGAACGTCGCAGTCGTCGCATCCGGTGAACGGGCCACCGATCTCGGTGTCCGACTGTTGTACGCCGGATCCAAGCACACGACCGTCGCAGATCCGTTGAAGGCCATCGCATCCTGTCCGCCCGGGCGCGTCGAGGTGCTCGCCAATTACACCGCGTTCCGTGATCTCGGGCGCGCACTCGCACGCGAGGTGAACGATGTCTGAGTCCACCGTCCGCATCGGACTCGTACTGCCCGACGTCATGGGCACCTACGGCGACAACGGAAACGCGCTCGTGCTGAAACAACGTTTGCGCATGCGCGACATCGACGCCGAGGTCGTGCACATCACGCTGAACGATCCCGTTCCGGAATCGCTCGACCTGTACACCCTCGGCGGAGCCGAGGATTCGGCGCAACGGCTCGCGACCCGACATCTGACGAAATACCCCGGACTGCAGAACGCAGCGGCGCGCGGCGTTCCGGTACTGGCGATCTGCGCGGCCATCCAGGTCCTGGGTCACTGGTACGAGACGTCCGCAGGCGAACGCGTCGACGGCATCTCGCTGTTCGACGTGACGACGTCGCCGCAGGACGTGCGCTCCATCGGTGAGGTCATCTCCGAGCCGACTCTCGACGGCCTCACCGACAAGCTGACCGGATTCGAGAACCACCGCGGCGGAACGACTTTGGGTCCCGACGCCGGTGCGCTGGCCAAGGTCGTGAGCGGAATCGGCAACGGCGTCGGCGACGGGCGTGAAGGCGTCGTACAGGGGTCGGTGATCGGCACGTACATGCACGGTCCGTTGCTCGCCCGGAATCCGCAGCTGGCGGACTACTTGCTGGAGAAGGCGACGGGGTCGACCTTGGCTCCCCTGGAGCTGGAGGAAGTCACGCAGCTTCGGAGAGAGCGGTTGAGGCGCTGACGCGCACGTGCACGAAAATACAGACCCCGCTATGTATTTTCGTGCACATGAGCGCACCGCTCACAGGGAAACGACGTGTCGTCCCATCCCTCCCTGACCAGCACCGCCCGCACCTCGGAATACACCCCGCACGGATCCTTCGTCACCTCGTCCCACCCGTAGACGAGACGAGGTAGGCCTCCGAGTTCTGCGGCATTGTCGCGTCGTCGATCCCGGAACCGACGCTGCTTCGCCGAATGGAATGCCTGACCGTCCAGCCGGACGATGAGTCCCACCTCCTCGTACAGGACGTCCTCGAAAAGCGTCCGCCCGTCGACGTGATGTGGCGCCTGGCGCGCGCTCGAAGGCAACCCGTGCGCCTGCTCGACGTCGATTACGTATCGGTGCTCCAGAGCAGAATGCACTCCATCGGCCAGCAGCGCCAACGTGTCGAGAAGCGCCTTCCGGTATCGACGGGGACGCCTGAGCTCCACCTTCTTTCGCATCGCATCCACCGAGACTGCACCCGACGACATCGCCGACACCATTCGCACCATTGCATCTCGGGCGCTGGCAGAGTCGACCGCAAGGTCCAGCACCGTGTCCGGCTTGCTCGTCCTCCACGGATCGGTCTCCACCCCGATGTGCGACCACGCGCGCGACCGGTGAATCACGACGCCGGGGTGAATCTCGTTGTTCGACTGCGCCGTGAACCGCAGCTTCGCGTGTCGCAAGACCGCACCCTGACTTGTCGCCGATGTCCCGAACGGGACCGTCACGTGTACAGGTCCGTACCGAGGTCGCAGCATTCCCCATTCTTCGGCCGCCGTGTCATGACTGAGCAGCGCCCGTGGCCCGGCGTACAGGAGAGCCGCCGAACACATCATCGAGCGTGTGAGCGGCCCGTTGGTAGTCGATATGACGCCGCGAAAAACTCGAAGCCATTGGCCGCTTTCCACCGCGTGGCGGATCGACTCACGGTTGACACCCTGTTCGTACAGCTGGGTAGTCGTGAGGATGCCGTTCTGGGCGTCGAGTAGTTCTTGCCATCGACCGCTGGGTTTCGTTACCATGCGCAGCACAATGCGCTGATGCTCCGACAGCGAAAGCCGAAAACCATGAGTTATCCACAGGGTGGGGACAACTCATGTGCATGAAAATACACAGCGGACTATGTATTTCTATGCACATGCGGCGAAGCCGCCTACAACGCTCGACGACCCGTCAAAGCGCGCCCCAAGGTGAGCTCGTCCGCGAACTCCAGATCCCCACCCATCGGCAGCCCCGAGGCCAGACGGGTGATCGCAAGTCCCGGGAAGTCCCGCATCATGCGCACCAGATACGTCGCCGTCGCCTCACCCTCGGTGTTCGGGTCGGTGGCGATGATGACTTCGGCGACGTCGACGCCGTCGTCCTGATTCCCGACGCGCATCAACAACTCTCGAATGCGCAACTGGTCCGGCCCGACGCCGTTCAACGGGTCGAGTGCGCCGCCGAGCACGTGGTATCGACCCTTGAACTCACGTGTACGTTCCACTGCCTGAACGTCTTTCGGCTCCTCTACGACGCAGATGATGCTGCGATCGCGTCGCGGATCGGCACAGATGCGGCACAGTTCCTTGTCGGACACCGTGCCGCAGACCGTGCAGAACTGAACGCCGTCACGTACACGTTGCAGGGCCTTGATGAGCCGCTCCACCTCGGGTGGTTCGACACCCAACAAGTGAAAAGCTATGCGCTGCGCGCTTTTCGGGCCGACGCCCGGCATCTTGCCGAGCTCGTCGATCAGATCCTGAACAGGACCTTCGTACACGTGTCCGTCCTCAGAAGCCGGGAAGGCCGAGCGAACCGCCGCCGAGACCACCCGCGAGAGGGCCGAGCTTCTCCGCCGCAACCGACTGCGCAGCGTTCGACGCGTCGGCCACGGCTCCGATGATCAGATCCTGTAGCGTTTCGACGTCGTCGGGATCGACGACCTTCGGATCGATCGTGAGCCCGACGAGTTCGCCGGTGCCCTTCACGGTCGCCCGCACGAGACCCCCGCCGGCCTGTCCGGACACCTCCGCCTGTGAGATCTCCGCCTGCGCGGCCATCAACTGCTGCTGCATCTGCTGCGCCTGCTGCATGATCGACGCGATGTCTGGCTGCTCACCGGGTTGCACTGAAGAATCCTCTCGTCGCACTGTCGCGTTCAGCCTAGTAGGGATCCGGTCCAGCACACCCGCTGCCGCCCCTAGCCGCGGCGACCACGCCTGTCGTCCGACCAGTACCCGAAGATCCTCGTATCGTCCGCGGACAGCCCCGCGTCCTGGCAGACCGCCCGAATGGCGTCCATCCGTGAACGCTCGCCGGCCGCCCAGACGGTGGTGGTCGAGTCCATGTCGGAGCGCCTGGCTGCGGTCACCAGCGGGTCGAACCCCATACCGACGTGGAAGCTGACGACGCCGACGCCATCGACGACGGGTAGTTCCGCGACAGCGGCGGGGTCGGGCGTGTCCAACCACACCGTTCCGGTGGCCGACGCGGGCCACTGTTGCAGTATCGCGCGCACTGCCGGCACGGACGCCTCGTCGGCGAACAGCAGGACGCGTCGACCACTCTCGAAGTTCGGAAGACCTCTGCCTCTGGGCCCGCCGATGGGCGTCGAGGAACCGACCTCGATCGATCCGAGCCAGCGCTGCATGATCGTGTTCTCGAGGCTGGGGCTGAATTCGATGTCCAGGATGCCGCGGTCGGCGTCGAATTGCCGCACCGTGATGTCGAGGGACGGAACGCCGGGGAACTGCAGCCACTCCGTGATGCTGAGCGCGTCCCAGTCGGCGGCATGACGAGTCGGCGTCACCATCGACGTCATGCGCAGCACCCCTGGCCGCGGCCGACTGACAGCAAGCGTCCGCAGAGCCGGCTCGTAGAAGCCTGGTCCCGATTCTGGAACCGTCATGACCCACCTCCCGGAAGTCATCACTACTTGAGTAAGGCTAAACTTCGGCGACGCCCTCGCACCAGCCGGGTTACTCGTATGCTTTGTGTATGCAGGCCGAGATCCGACCCGCCGCCGGACGCCGACGCCGGGTGACCCCGGAGACGATCACGGCGGCAGGCATCGAACTGACGCTGCCGAAGGTGACCGTCAAGACGCTCGCCGAGAAGCTCGGGGTCAGCATCGTCGCGATCTACAACAACATCGACGGCATCGACGCCGTGAAGGATCTCGTCGCGGAAGAGATCCTGCGGCGGTGGGATTTTCCCGCACCCGCGGACGGCGAATCGCTGCACGACGCTCTGATGCGCCTCGCCATCGATCTACGTCGGCTCGTTCACGGGCATCCCGGTATCGCGCACTACCTGGTGAACATCGGCGCCGGGTCGCACCATGCACTCGCGAAGATCGACGCGGTGCAGCAGCGGTACGCGACCCAGTACGACCTGAGCCCCACGCAGGCGGTGTGGGCGGTCGCGACGGTGGCGGAACACGCCATCGCGCTGGCCGAACTCGTCCACACCCCGGACAGGCGGCAGAACCAGCCTGCGATGGTGGCCAGAGACGACCTGAGCGTGATTCCGCTGGGCGTGGATGCGGAGAGTCGAAGTCTGGACTCGGACTTCGAGTGGTCGATGCGGGCCGCCGTCGTCGGCACGGTCGCTGTGATCGGCGACCCGCGGTTCGACGAGCGTTAGCGGGTTTCCTTCTCCAGGTTGGCCAGCGTCTGCGCCTGGATCTTCTTCAGACCGAGCGGCGCGAACGTCTTCTCGAAGAAGCCGCCGATGCCGCCTGCGCCCTTCCATTCGGTCGTCGTCGTGACCTCGCTGCCCGATCCCGACGGCGCGACGGTCCAGGTGGTCACCATCGACGAGTTCGCGTCGCGCTCGGTGATGGTCGAACCGTCGACGCTGACCGTGGCCTTGACGTTCCGCGAACGCTTCGACGTGGCCTGCAGGGTCCACTGAGCAACCGTGCCTGCGCCCTGACCGCCCTCGAGGACGGTGTAGTCGAGGTACTGCTCGGGCAGAATACGAGGTCGAACCGTCTCGTAGTCGGTGAGCGCTGCCAACACCTGATCGGGCGACTGAGCGAGGGTGATGGAACTGCTGGCGCTTACCTGTGCCACGGGCGAATCTCCTTGTGCGTACCGAGCGAACATGTCCGTTTTCCATCCTGCCTTCAGGAGGGGTCGCTCGGCTACGAACGGATACGGCGATGTGAGATGGTTCACGGCACACTTTCTCAGCGCGACAAAAAAGATGTAGAACGCAACCATTTGTCGCTTTTGCACCGTTATCCAGCGCGAACGGAGCAACATTTCAGTGAAATTTGCCCGCGCGCGCAGCAATCGCGGTGGCTCCGAGCGACCCGTGGCGATAGCGTCTTCCTGTGGCTTCAGCGAGAGGGTTCATGAGACGAAGGCCCGAACCGAGGGAAACCGGTTTCGCGGCACATCGGGCGGGGGTCGAGCAGCTACTCGGAAGCTACCGCGCCATTCCTTCCCATGCGACGGTTCGGCTGGCGAAGAAGACGTCGAACCTCTTCCGTACGCGGGCCGTCGCGAACGCGCCCGGCCTCGACGTGTCCGGCCTTTCGCGCGTCATCTCGGTCAACCCTCAGGACAACACCGCAGATGTCGCGGGCATGTGCACCTACGAGGACCTCGTCGACGCGACGCTTCCCTACGGCCTGGCTCCTCTCGTCGTCCCCCAGCTCAAGACGATCACCCTGGGCGGTGCGGTCACCGGCCTCGGCATCGAGAGCACGTCGTTTCGCAGCGGCCTGCCCCACGAATCCGTCCTCGAGATGGACATCCTGACCGGCAGCGGCGAGATCCTCACTGCAACACCAGAAGGCGAGAACTCCGAGCTGTACTGGGGCTTTCCCAACTCGTACGGCACGCTCGGCTATGCCACCAGACTGAAGATTCGCCTCGAACCCGTCCTGCCGTACGTCGCGCTGAGGCACGTGCGTTTCGACGACCTCGAGACGATGCAGGCCACGATGGACCGCATCGCCACCGAGCGTGAGTACGACGGCATCGCAGTCCACTATCTCGACGGCGTCGTCTTCTCCGCGACCGAGAGCTACCTGACGCTCGGCGTGCAGACTGCCGAACCCGGCCCGGTCAGCGATTACCACGCCGGCTCGAAGATCTACTACCGCTCGATTCAACACACGGGCAGCACGCCCAAGTCCGATCGACTCACCATCCACGACTACCTGTGGCGGTGGGACACCGACTGGTTCTGGTGCTCGCGTGCGTTCGGAACGCAGAATCCGAGGATTCGACGTTTCTGGCCGACGAAGTACCGCCGTTCCAGCTTCTACTGGAAGCTCATCGGACTCGACCAGAAGTACGACATCGCCGACCGCCTCGAGGCACGCAAGGGCAACCCACCGCGCGAACGCGTCGTACAGGACATCGAAGTGCCGATCGAGAACACCGCCGCGTTCGTGCACTGGTTCCTGGACGAAATCCCGATCGAGCCGTTGTGGTTGTGCCCGTTACGACTTCGCGAACCCGCCGCACCCGGCGCCGACGCAGCCCGGCCGTGGCCCCTGTACCCCCTCGAACCGAAGCGGACCTACGTCAACGTCGGCTTCTGGTCCTCGGTTCCGATCGTCCCAGGCGAGCCCGAAGGTGCGGCGAACCGCGCGATCGAGAAGAAGGTGACCGAGTTCGGCGGGCACAAATCTCTCTACTCGGAGGCGTTCTACACCGAGGACGAGTTCGCCGCGCTCTACGGCGGCGCGAAATTCAAGGAACTCAAGAAGCGTTACGACCCCACATCACGTCTGTTGGACATGTATTCGAAGGCGGTGCAAAGAAAATGACGACATTCAAAGAGCCCGGTACCCGCGACGCAGCGAGAGCGCACAAGCTCACCATTTCCGAAATTCTCGAACTTCTTTCCGACGGCAACATCCCTCTCCGGTTCACCGCATACGACGGCAGCGCCGCGGGCCCGGAGGATGCTGCGCTCGGCCTCGACCTGAAGAGCCCGCGAGGAACGACGTATCTCGCGACAGCCCCTGGCGATCTCGGTATGGCTCGCGCCTACGTCTCGGGCGACCTGGAGGCGATCGGCGTACATCCGGGCGACCCGTACGACCTCCTGCGCATGATGGGCGACGAACTGCATTTTCGACGCCCGAGCGCACTGACCCTCGCGTCGATCACTCGCTCTCTCGGCTGGGACCTGTTGCGTCCCATCGCACCTCCCCCGCAGGAAGTCGTACCGCGGTGGCGTCGGATCGCAGAAGGGTTGCGTCACTCCAAGACTCGTGACGCCGATTCCATCTCGCATCACTACGACGTGTCGAACACCTTCTACGAGTACGTGCTCGGGCCCTCCATGACGTACACGTGCGCGGCGTACACCTCCTCCGGCGACAGCCTCGAACAGGCGCAGGAGAACAAGTACCGCCTCGTGTTCGACAAGCTCGGACTGAAGGAGGGCGATCGTCTGCTCGACATCGGTTGCGGCTGGGGCGGAATGGTGCGCTACGCCGCCCGCCGTGGCGTCAAGACGATCGGTGCGACCCTGTCGAAGGAACAGGCCGCGTGGGCGCAGAAGGCGATCGCCGACGAGGGTCTGTCCGACCTCGCCGAGGTGCGCTTCTCCGACTACCGCGACATCCCCGAGACCGAGTTCGACGCGGTGTCGTCGATCGGGCTGACCGAGCACATCGGAGTGCACAACTACCCGTCGTACTTCGAGTCGATCAAGTCCAAGCTTCGCGTCGGTGGCCGGGTGCTCAACCACTGCATCACGCGACCGGACAACCGAAGCCACGCTCGCGCAGGCGCTTTCATCGATCGCTACGTCTTCCCGGACGGCGAGCTCACCGGCTCGGGCCGCATCATCACCGAGATGCAGGACGTCGGCCTCGAGGTGCGGCACGAGGAGAACCTACGTGAGCACTACGCGCTGACGCTGAAGGCGTGGTGCCAGAACCTCGTCGACAACTGGGACGCCTGTGTCGCGGAAGCCGGCGTCGGAACGGCACGCGTGTGGGGCCTGTACATGGCCGGATCGCGACTTGGTTTCGAGCGCAACGTCGTTCAGCTGCACCAGGTTCTGGGCGTCAAGCTCGGCCCGAAGGGCGAGGCGGATGTGCCGCTGCGCCCGTGGTGGGAGGGGTAGGCGACTTCGTCGCATGTGCATAGAAATACATAGAGGGTTACGTATTTCTATGCACATGCCCGAAGTATGAGGGCCGATGTCTGCTCCGGCTGATCCCAGTGCGGGAAATGCCCGCACTTGTCGAACCAGTGCAGCTCGGCGTCGGGGAACCGCTCCATCGCGACCTTCGCCTCGCTGGGCAACGTCACTTTGTCCTGACGCCCCCAGCCGATGACCACCTTGCCCTGCAGCGAACCCCGCGGCGCACCTTCCTGACGTGGCCCGTGAATCAAAGCCTTGCGCGCGGCGGACAGCGAGGGCGACGCCTCGTCGGAGAACCCGCGTAGCTCACGCAGTACGAGCTCCTGCGGCAACTTCCACGGTGCCGCCGAGAACTGCGCCAGCGCAAGCGTTCTCGTCACGGCATTGCCGGTCACGAAAGGCAGCAACGGCTGAATCCGACTGACCAGCGCCACCGACGCGGTGATCGACGCACCGAACACCTTCACCTGCGTGTCGTTCCAGAAACCACCGGAATCCAGCGATACGACGGTGCCGCGGTGGCCGCGTCGGGCAAGCTCGAGCACCATCCGGGCCCCCATGGAACTGCCGACGACATCCGCGTCGGACAGTCCTTCGGCGTCGAGGAATTCACGCAGCGCGTCGGTCAGCGTCGCGATGGTGACCTCGGGCAGCGGCGGCGTCCGACCGAATCCCGGAAGATCGACGGCGATCACCTGCCGTTCCGCACTCAGCGCGGGCACGATCGGGTCCCAGTTTCGAAAACTGGATCCCAGGCCATGGACGAGCACCAAAGGTTTGCCGGATCCTGTTCTCACGTTGTGCATGTGACGTCAGGTACCCGATACCGGGTGAGCTACACCCGCGGGTTGTAATGCTTGGGGTCGTCGCGTTCCGACAGCGGCGGCAGATTGCGAGCAGGCGTTTCCGGCAACGGACTGTCCGACGCCACCCGCCCGGTCGCCCGGTCCCATCCGGCCCGGCCGCGCGGATGCATGCGGTACCGACGCGGCACGAACGCGAACGCCGCGTTCACCGCCTTCCCGACGAGCCGGTGTATCCGCTCGTCACGCTGAGTCCAGCTGTAGCCCAACAGATCTCGCACCGGTTGGTCGTACATCCCGACGGTCAACCAGACGAATCCGCGGGCGATGGGAATGCGCAGCACCGACCACACCGGCCCCGGAATCCACGACGCGAACGGCGGGGGCCCGAGACGCGACAGATCAAGCACGTCACGCGTCGCCTTGTTGTCCTCGAGCACGTCGCAGCACATGTGCTTCCAGTAGACCTGGAAGTCCTCCCACGTCTCGGGCACCGGCCGCATGCTCATTCCGTAGAGGCGATACCACTGGATGTGTTCGGTGAAGAGTTGCCGTTTCTGCTCGTCGCTGACGCCGCCCATGAAGTGATCCGCGGTGATGATCGTGCCCATGAAGAAGGTCGCGTGCGCCCAGTAGAAGGTGTCGGGGTCGAGCGCGTGGTAGCGCCTGCCTTGCGCGTCGACCCCCTTGATCTCGGCGTGGTAGCCGCGCACCTGAAGCGCCGTCCGTTCGGCGCGGTCGCCGTCGAACACCACGCCGCCGATCGGATAGAGCGAGCGGAACAGCCGCTCCCACCGCTCGTCGAAGAAGCTCGAGTGCTGCTCGACGCCCGCGCCCAGCCCGGGATGCATGTTCTGCATCGACCCGGCCCACACGCCTTGCAGCATGCCGCGCCAATCGCCGAAGTACTTCCACGTCAGCGAGTCGGGGCCGAGTGGCACCGGTCGCTCCTCACCGGACTGACTACGCATGTTGTCAGACTAGGATCTGACAACATGCGTAGTCAATGGTCGCGGCGATGAGCATCGACGACCGCCGCCGACACCGATTCACGACGCTTCTCGACGTCGGAACGTCCCTGCTCGGCGCTCCCGAAGGCCCGTCGGTCAGCGTGCGGGCCGTCTGCCGGGCCGCGAAGCTCACCGAGCGGTACTTCTACGAGAGCTTCACCGACCGCGACCAGTTCGTCCGCGCCGTCTACGCCCAGGTGGGCGAACGGGCACGCGCGGCGATCGAATCAGCCGTCGAACACGCGCAGGGCGACGCGCGAGCCGAAGCACCCGTCCGAGCCTTCGTCGAACTCGTGCTGGACGACCCGGCCGTCGGACGTGTCCTGCTCCTGGCCCCACTTTCCGAGCCTGCGCTCGGCGGCAGCGGCGCCGCGCTCGTGCCGGGGTTCGTAGAGCTGGTACGCGCGCAACTCACCGATCGAGACGCCGACGACGCGCAGCTCGTCGCGGTGGGCGTCGTCGGCGCCCTGACGGCGTTGTTCGCGGGCTATCTCGACGGGACCGTCACCGTGCCACGCGAGAAGTTCGTCGCCCACTGTGTGGAACTCGTGTCCGAAGCGGGCCGGAAAACCGGCTCCTTCATGCCATGATCGAGGCCCGCCGACACCCGAGGAGTCACTCACCATGTCCGATCTCGATGCGTCGTTCCAGCAGGCCCAGATCGACGTCAAGACGCTCACGACCAAGCCGAGCAACGACGACCTGCTGAATCTTTATTCGTTGTACAAACAAGGTTCGAACGGCGACGTCACGGGTAAGCGCCCGGGAAGACTGGACATGGTGAACCGCGCCAAGTACGACGCCTGGGCGAAGCTGGAGGGCACCGACCAGGAGTCGGCGAAGCAGTCCTACGTCGACCTGGTCGACCGCCTCCTCGGACGGTAGCTTCTCGGCGCGGATCCCGACTGCGAGAGGATCCACATGCGCGCCGGCAAACACGACGTACGCGACTACGACGAGGCCGATCTCGACATCGAGAAGCCCAAGACCCATGCCGCCGGAGCGACCGCGGTCGCTGTGTCGATGAAACGCGCGCTGGGCCACATGGGCCCGGTGCGCACGGCGAAGACCCTCCTCGACCTCAATCAGGCCGAGGGCTTCGACTGCATGAGCTGCGCATGGCCGGATCCCGACCCCGGCCATCGCCACGTCGCGGAGTTCTGCGAGAACGGCGCGAAGGCGGTCGCCGAGGAAGGGACGACGACACGCGCGACGCCGGATTTCTTCGCCGCGCACAGCATCGCCGATCTCGATTCGCGCAGCGAACACTGGCTCGGCCAGCAGGGTCGCATCACGCACCCGATGGTGAAGCTGCCCGGTGCGCGCTACTACGAACCGATCGAGTGGGACGACGCGTTCCGCCTCATCGGCGACCAGCTGAAGTCTCTCGCCGATCCGACCGAAGCAATCTTCTACACGTCGGGGCGCGCGTCGAACGAGTCGGCGTTCGTGTACCAGCTGTTCGCCCGAGCCTTCGGCACGAACAATCTGCCCGACTGCTCCAACATGTGCCACGAGTCGACGTCCATCGCGTTGCAGGAGTCGATCGGCATCGGCAAGGCGAGCGTGACGCTCGAGGACGTCTACGCGGCCGAGCTGATCGTCATCGCCGGCCAGAACCCCGGCACCAACCACCCGCGTATGCTCTCGGCACTCGAGAAGGCCAAGCAGAACGGCGCGAAGATTCTGTCGATCAATCCGCTTCGCGAGGCGGGACTCGTCAACTTCAAGAATCCACAGACACCACGCGGCATGGTGGGGCCCGGCACCGACATCTCCGACATGCACCTGCCGATCAAGGTCAACGGTGACCTCGCGCTGTTCCAAGCATTCGGCTCACTGCTCGTCGAATGGGACTGCATCGACCGCGACTTCATCGATCGGCACACGAACGGCTACGAGGAATGGAAGGCGCACGTCACCGCCGTCGACTGGGACGTCGTCACGTCGTCGACCGGGTTGACGCGCGAGCAGATCACCGACGCCGCGAAGATGCTGCGTGACTCCAAGGCCACCGTGTTCTGCTGGGCCATGGGCCTGACACAGCACCGCAATGCCGTCGCGACGATCAAGGAAGTCACCAATCTTGCGTTCGCACAGGGCAATATCGGCAAGAAGGGGGCCGGTCTGTTTCCCGTGCGCGGCCATTCCAACGTGCAGGGTGACCGCACGATGGGCATCTGGGAGCGCGTCCCGCAGCACTTCCTGGACTCGATCCAGAAGGAGTTCGGCTTCGACCCACCGCGCGAGCACGGACACGACACCGTCGACTCGATCCGTGCGATGCGCGACGGCAAGGCACAGTTCTTCCTCGGGCTCGGAGGCAACTTCGTGCAGGCGACGCCGGACACCGACGTCACCGCCCAGGCCATGCGCAATCTCGCGATGACCGTTCACATCTCGACCAAGATCAACCGGTCCCATCTCGTCACCGGCGACACCGCGCTGATCCTTCCGACCCTCGGCCGGACCGAGAAAGACGTACAAGCCACTGGGCCGCAATGGATTTCGGTGGAGGACTCGACCTGCTCGGTCCATTCGTCGCGCGGACCGCTGAAGCCCGCGAGCGAGCACCTGCGCTCCGAGGTCGCGATTCTCACCGGCATCGCCGAGGCCGCCATCGGTGATCGGTACGGCATCGACTGGAAAGGCATGCGCGACGACTACCGCCTCATCCGCGAGCACATCTCACGCGTCGTACCCGGGTGTGCGGGGTACGAAGTGAATGTTCGACGCCCGGGCGGTTTCATCCTTCCCCATCCCCCGCGCGATTCGCGGACGTTCGAAACCGAGTCCGGCAAGGGAGAATTCGTCGCGTCGCCGATCGAGGTGCTGCACGTACCCGACGGCCACCTGCTGCTGCAGACACTGCGCAGCCACGACCAGTTCAACACGACGATCTACGGGCTGAGCGACCGGTACCGCGGCATCGAGGGTGGCCGACGCGTCGTCTTCCTGCATCGCGACGACATCGCAGCACTCGGGTTCCAGGACGGCGACTTCGTCGATCTGGTCACGCGCTGGGAGGACGACGACATCGAGCGGTGCGCGTCGAACTTCCGGATCGTCGAGTACGACACCCCGCGCGGATGCGCGGCGGCGTACTACCCGGAGACCAATCCGCTCGTGCCACTGGACTCGACGGCGATGGAAAGCAACTGTCCGACGTCGAAGTCCGTCGTGATCCAGGTCGTTCGGGCGGGAACAGCGTGCGAGCCCGTCGGTCACGGCCACCAGGACGACACGGGGTCCGACTGGTCGCACAAGACGCACCCGCAGCCGCATCATCTGAGTTAGGCGCCGTGCGCGCGAATGTATACCCCTCTATACATTCGCGCGCACGTGGCGCGTAGCGCCCTATACCAACTTCCGCCCCGACCGCATTCGCCGTCGCACGTCCCAGAGCAGGGCGTTGAACGGAAACTGGCGCACGGCGACGGGAGTCATCCGGTTTCCCAGGGCCAGGACTCGCAGCAGGAGCGCGAACCGCCGCTCCTTCACCGGGTCCCACGGCAGCTCCATCTCGTCGCGAAATCGTTGCGGCAGAAAGCCTGTGGTGACGAAACGCATGAACGGTCCGATCAACGGATGCAGCACGGCAGGCTTGACGAAGGTAGCGGACGCGATGCCGTACAGATACCGCCGAACCGTCGCGTCGATGTGCACGTCGTCGAGTGCGGCGTCCCAGTACTTGTCGAACGCGGCACGATCCGCAGGCCACATGTCCTCCGGCATCTGCAGCGTCGATCCCAGAACATGACTGCGGCTGTACATTTCGTCGATGAAGCCCGGCTCGGGCGCGTCGTACAGCGCGAGATAGACGTCCTCGAATCCCCGATACAGGCACGCTGCGACCCACAGCTGGAGCTTCGGATCGAACGCGTTGTATTTCACCGGACTGTCGGCGGTCGACCTCACCGCAGCGTGAGATCTGTCGGTGGCTCTCCGATAGGCCGTCTTCACGTCGTCGTCGGCCATACCGGCAACCGCGAGATACGACAGCGTCGTTCGAGTGCGTTTCATCGGATGCCGGTTGATCTGACCGCTTTCGACGCGGCTCTCGACGACGCCGTAGCCGACGCTGGGATGAGCCAACTGCATGATCACGTTGGCGCCTCCGGCGAGCAGGCCGACGCCCGTCATGGACTTGCGGAGTAGTTCGTTGTCGGCAGTCATCGCTCTCCCCAATGGCGGAATCTGCATACGGGTGTGTTCAGATGACGCTAGGCGCACACGACACGGGGTGTCAAGATGTGCACATGTCCCCGACACCGCGAACCTACGGCGGAGTCGACGGGTCGGCGCGCGTCGCCGAGCGTCGGCGCGTGCTGATCGAGGCGGGCCTCGACCTGCTCGGAACGACCGAGCCCGAACTCAGCGTCCGCGGCGTCTGCCGTACCGCGGGAGTGGCGTCGCGGTACTTCTACGAGAGCTTCGCGGACAAGAACGCCTTGATGGACGCCGTCTACGACCGAGTCGTCGGCGAACTGACGACAGCCACTCTCGCCGCCGTCGCCGCGTCACCGATGTCCGAAGAAGAACGAGTCCATGCGGCCGTGGCGACCGTTGTCCGCATGGTCGCCGAGGATCCCCGACGCGGCCGCCTCCTCTTCTCGGCCACACTGAGCAACGACGTTCTCGCCGCCAAGCGAGCCGAGTCGACTCGCATGTTCGCCGGCCTTCTCGCAGCACAGGCGTCGGAGTTCTACGGCACCACAGGCGATCGAAGCCTGGACCTGACGACGCAGTACGTCGTCGGCGGCTTCGCCCAGGTGCTCACGGCATGGCTCGGCGGTGAACTGGACCTCGACGAGGACGCCGTCGTCGCACAGTGTTCGGACCTGCTGCTCGCGGCGGCACCCGAGCGCTAGCCCCACACCCCCACGCGTTCGAGGTGCGCGATCAGACGCTCTGCGCCATCCACGAACTGTCGACGCATCAGCTCACCGACCGATTCGAGGTCCCGCCGGGTAAATGCCGCGATCAACGCCTCGTGGCTGCGCACCGCTTCCTCACCCCAGGAACGGTCCGACGCGTACAGCCGGGCCGGGGTGTAGCGAATCGCACCGAACAGGAACCACGCGAGCTTCACGCCACCCGCGACCTTGTTGACCGTTCGATGGAACTCGAATTCGCAGCGCTCGACCGACTCCGCGTCGGCACGCCCGACGGCATCTCGCAGACAGCCGTTCAACCCCGTCAGCTGCACTATCTGCTCGGCGGTGATCACCCGCGCCGCACGACGCGCCAGCTTGCTCGCGATCGTGCCCTGCAGCCAGAAGATGTCCTCGATGTCGTCCCGGGACAGCTCGCCGACGCGATAGCCGCGGTGCGGAACCTGCTCGACCAGCCCTTCGCCCCGCAGACACACCAGCGCTTCGCGGACGGGTGTCGCGCTGACGCCCAGTTCGACCGCCGTCTCGTCGATCCGCACGAACGAACCGGGTCGGATGGCTCCGGACATGATCTGCCCCCGGAGGTGGCCGGCAACCTCTTCCGACAGTTGGGGTCTACGTCGCAGAGCGGGTGCGGACATCAGAGCCCGTAGGTCTTTCCGATGATGTCGCGCTGAATTTCGTTGGTACCGCCGTAAATCGACGACACCAGCGTCGTTCGCACGTGCTTCTCCATGTCGAACTCCGTTGCGTAGCCGTACCCGCCCATCATCTGCATGCCCTCGAGCGCAACCTTCTTCGCCGTCTCGGTCAGTTTCAACTTCGCCATCGACGCCTCCCGCGGAAACAGCTTCTGCGGGTTCTCGTCCACGAGTCGAGCGACGTGGTAGACCAGCAGCCGACCGCACTCGATCTCCGTCGCGAGATCCGCAATCCGATGCCGTAGAGCCTGGAACGTGCCGACGGGTCGTCCGAACTGCTTCCGCTGCGTGATGAACTCGAGAGTGTCGTCGAACGCCCGCTGTGCGGTACCGAGCATCATCGCCGCCAGGATCAGACGCTCGATGTTCAGACCTGTCATCAGCTGCGACCACCCCTGGCCCTCGACGCCGACGACCGCGTCCGCGGGCAACGCACAGTCGGTGAAGTACAGATCGTTGACTTCCTTCCCGCCCATCGTCTCGATCCCCACGATGGACAGGCCGTCCGCGTCGGCGGGCACATCGAACATCGTGAGCCCCTCATGCTTCCCGCCTCCACGCCCCGTTCGCGCGACGAGCAGAATCCGATCCGCGAAATGCGCGTTCGAACACCATGTCTTCTGTCCGTCGATCACCCAACCGTCGCCCGTCTTCTCCGCACGACAACTCAGATTCCCGACGTCCGATCCCGCCTCCGGTTCCGACATCGAGATCGAGTAGCTGCGACCCGCCACGATGCCGCCGAGCACGGTCTCCTTCTGCGACGCGGTGCCGAACTTCTCGTACGCGGCGCCGGTGATCAGGGTCGGTCCGATGCCCCCGATCGGGGCCATGGCCTTGGCTGCCTGCTCGAGCAGGATGCACATGTCGACGGTGCTGCCGTCGGCGCCCCCGTACTCTTCCGGGATCGTTGCACCGAGCCAGCCGAGCGCGGCCATCTTCTCGTACAGCGCCTGGTTGTGGGTGTGCTTGCCGTGGTCGGTGAGGGCATCGCGCTGACCTCGCGTCCCTGCCTCCTTGGCGCAGAAATCTGCGACGGCGCGAGCGAACGACTGCTGTTCCTGCGTGAAATCCGTGCTCATCTTGGCTCCTGAAGAAGGACGATTGGGGGTTGTCTCAGGCCGGATACGGCGCATAGTGTGAGCTCGACAACAGTAAATCACATCAAATATATGTGATGTGACAAGCAGATCGCCCCCAGCCCGCGGAGGAAATCGCCCATGACGGACCAGGCCGAACGCACCCCGACTCGTACGTTCGACAGCCTCGACCCACGAACGTCGAACGTCCTCGCCAGCTACCCGGTAGCTGGAGTGAACGAGGTGGACGACGCCGTCGACCGGGCTCGTTCCGCCGCGCGATGGTGGGACGTCCAAGGCTTCACGGGACGCAAGCGTTGGCTTCTCGAATACAAGAAAGCCATCGCCAAGGACGCACAGAGCCTCGCCGACGTCATCGCCGCCGAAACCGGCAAGCCCGACGAGGACTCGCTTCTCGAAGTGATGATGGGCGTCGAACACATCGACTGGGCAGCCCGCAACGCCGAGACGACGTTGAAGCAGCGCAAGGTCTCGTCCGGACTGATCAGTGCGAACCAGCAGGCGTACGTCGGCTACCGACCGTTCGGGGTCGTCGGCGTGATCGGGCCGTGGAACTATCCGCTCTACACCCCGATGGGCTCCATCGCGTACGCCCTCGCCGCAGGCAACGCCGTCGTGTTCAAGCCCAGCGAATTGACGCCGGGTGTCGGCGAATGGCTTGCGCAGAAATGGAATTCGTTGGCCGCGCCGCATCCCGTGTTCCAGACCGTCACCGGCGACGGATCCACCGGCACCGCGCTCTGCCGGTCGGCGGTGAACAAGATCGCGTTCACCGGATCCACCGCCACCGCCAAGAAGGTCATGGCCACCTGCGCCGAATCACTCACCCCTCTCGTCGCCGAGTGCGGCGGCAAGGACGCGATGATCGTCGACGCCGACGCGAACCTCGATGCGGCAGTGGAGTTCGCGACGTTCGGCGCGATGGGCAACGCAGGACAGACGTGCGCGGGCGTCGAACGCATCTACGTCGCGGCGCCCGTCTACGAGAAGTTCGTCGACAAGCTCGCCGCGTCGGTCACCGCGCTGAAACCGGGTGGAGCGTCGACGTCGTCGTACGGTCCGATGACGCTCGGCAAGCAGAGCGACATCGTGCGCGCACAGATCCAGGACGCACTGTCGAAGGGCGGACACGCCGTCGTCGGTGGCCTCGATTCGCTGCACGGGCCGTACATCGATCCGGTCGTTCTCACCGACGTTCCCGAAACGTCCACGGCGATCACCGAAGAGACGTTCGGACCGACTGTCGTCGTCAACAAGGTCCGCGACCTCGACGAGGGCATCGACCGCGCGAACGCGTCGTCCTACGGCCTCGGGGCGTCGGTGTTCACGAAGGACCCCGCCGCCGGCCGTCGGGCAGCCGAGAGGCTCGATTGTGGTGTCGTGACGGTCAATTCGGTCCTCGGCTTCGCCGGAATACCTGCACTTCCCTTCGGAGGAACCGGGGATTCCGGTTTCGGCCGTATTCACGGGGCCGACGGTCTTCGCGAGTTCAGCACCGTGAAATCGCTTGCCGTCCAGAAGTTCGCTGCTCCGCTGAACCTGCTGACCATGCAGCGCAAGGCGCGTGATCTGAAGATCTCGGCGCTCATGCTGAAACTTCGCCACGGACGGGGATGACCCCATGGACCTCACGCCGGCGCGGGGCCGCTACGGCTGGCTTCGACGTATCGAACAACTCGACCCTGTCGACGACTGCCACACCATCCATCGCATCACCGCGGGATACGAATTCCCGTGGGACTACCAACGAGCGCTCGAATTCGCCCTGTTCCGAACGTATTGCGTGCCGACCATCTCCGCGCTGCTCGAGAAGACCGGCGAGTTCGCGAACCGGCCCCAGAAGCGGTACGACGACACCTCGCTGTTGATGGGAGAGATGGTCGAGCACGGGTACGATTCCGCGCGCGGTCGCGAGGCACTGCGCATGGTCAACCGCATGCACGGGCAGTACCACATCGACAACGACGACATGCTGTACGTGCTCACCACCTTCATCTACGAGCCGATCGAATGGATCGACACGTACGGGTGGCGTCGGCTGCATCCCACGGAGCGGCTCGCGACGTTCCACTTCTACCGCAACGTCGGAATGCGCATGGGGATCAAGAACATTCCCGAGTCGTACACCGATTTCGCACGGTTCAAGCTCGACTACGAGGAACGCACCTTCCGTTACACCGACGACAACCACAAGGTCGGCACCTACACACTCGACCTGTTCTGCTCCTGGTTCCCGGCGCTTCTTCGCCCTGCTGTCGAACAGGGCGTCTTCGCGCTGATGGACGACCGGATGGCGAGCGCGTTCGGTTTCCCGGCCGGCTCACCCGTCGTCAAGCGCGCAGCCGTCGCTAGCCTGCGCGCCAAGGCCCGCGCCGAACGCTTCCTCCCGACTCGCAAGAGGCCCCGCACCACCGACGATCCGAAGAACAAGACCTATCCCGGCTACCCGGGGAACTACACCCCGAAGGATCTCGGCGCCATCACGTGTCCCTACTCAAGCGAACGCGCGGTCCACCCACGCGTCGAGAGCGCCGCGGAACTCCGATGACTGCGGCAGCGGTGCGTACATGTCGAAGCCCGTCGTCGGCAACGGACCCAGTTCGGCAAGCATGTGCGAGGCGTTCGTGAAACGCGCGTAGTCGACGTCGGTCCCCTGCAGCGCGTCGAACAGCACGTCCGTCTGCCCGCAGGACACGTTGAGATCCTTGTCCGAGCACGTCAGAAGAACATCGGTGCCCGACGGCAACCTACCGGCCAGCACGGCCGGGTCCAACGCGTCGGCCTCGGTCAGGAACGTGGCGCTCTCCTCGTCGAATCCGATCGGCGCGAGCACCTCGTCGTCCGGGTACGGCAGCGGCTCACCCGCCCGCAACGCCGCGATGGTCTCGTCGAGACGGCCTCGCCACACGTCCGCGTCGGCAGGCGTGGCCTGACCCGACGAGACCGCAAGGTCGAAGTTGCGGTTCAACTGCGCATGCAACAGATCGAAATAGCGAATGGACAGCGGCGCGAGCAGACCGAGCTTGCCGACGGCCACTCCGCGGTCGGCCAGCGCCAACGCCGTCAACCCGCCCTCGCTGTGTCCGAGCACCGCGAAGTCGTCGCCGCTGATTCCGGTGCGCTCGGACAACACTGCGGCCGCTGCCTCGGCCGCGTCGACTTGGTCCGTGAAGCCGGGGGGATCCGCTGGGTCGAGTCCGTCGGTTCCGGTGCGGCCTGCCCCGATCTTGTCGAACCGCAGCGTCGTGATGCCTCGTTGCGCCAACGCGTCGGCAATGTAGGCGATGGTGCTCGGCGAGATGTTCGCGGCCTGCACGTTCCCGTTGCGGTCTATCGGTCCACTACCCGGGAGAAGCAGTGCGGCGCCTCGTGTTTCGCCGACCGAGGGTCGCAGACTGCCGTAGTAGGTGATGCCGTCGGACACGAATTCGACCTCGGTGTCGACGGCAGTGTCGGGCGACCACGGCACGTCGATCGGCGCAGCGGTCGCGGTGGCACCTCCCGCGCAGAGCATCAGAGAAGCGGTCAATCCGACGAGTACACGCGTGGTCACCGACATGGAAGGCATGCTAACAACCTTTCTTGACGAAGTCTTTACCCACAATGTGGGCGGGTATCGTTCGGTGGTATCGCTTCGCACTCTTCACAGGAGGCTCCACGATGGCCGGTGGACTCGTTGCACTGCTGGACGACGTAGCCGCGCTCGCGCGTCTGGCTGCGGCCTCGATCGACGACGTCGGCGCTGCGACCGGACGAGCGACCGCGAAAGCTGCCGGTGTCGTGATCGACGACGCGGCCGTGACGCCCCAGTACGTCCGCGGTCTCGCCGCCGAGCGCGAGTTGCCGATCATCAAGAAGATCGCCATCGGTTCGCTGCGGAACAAGCTGCTGATCATCCTGCCGATCGCGTTGATACTGAGCCAGTTCCTTCCGTGGCTCCTGACGCCGATCCTGATGCTCGGTGGCTGTTACCTCGCCTACGAAGCGGTGCACAAGATCTGGGGTGCACTGTTCGGGCACGGTGACCACCACGCCGAGGACGACGGACCTCGCGACGAGGACAGCGTCGTCTCCGGTGCCGTCCGCACCGACCTCATCCTCTCGGCCGAGATCATGGTCATCGCACTCGACACCATTGCCTCCGAAGGCTTCTGGAGCCGATTGATCATTCTCGCCGTCGTCGCGGTCGTCATCACCGTCGTCGTCTACGGTGTCGTCGGGCTCATCGTGAAGATGGACGACATCGGCTTGCGTCTGGCCGAGAAGTCGTCCGGATTCGTCGAGAAGTTCGGACGCGGCCTCGTCAAGGCCATGCCGAAGGTCATGTCGTTCCTCGGCGTCGTCGGCACCGCGGCCATGCTGTGGGTCGGCGGGCACATCCTGCTCGTCGGGATCGACGAACTCGGCTTCCACCCGCTGTACGAGCTCGTTCATCACGGCGAGGACGCTGTCCACGACATCGCCGGCATCGGACCGGTGCTCGCGTGGATCGTCAACACTCTCGCCTCGGCGCTGCTGGGCCTGATCGTCGGAACGATCGTCGTCGTCGCGCAGCTGGGCGTCTCACGCCTTCTTGCGCGCCGCAGATCCGCCGAGAGCGCGCACTAGGTTCGCACGCGCAGCTCTCACTCCCACAGCAACACGGGCTTGACCGTTTTCCCGTCACGGTGGTCGTCGACGGCTGCGTCGATGTCTCGCCAGTGGTAGGACGACACCAGTCGGTCGACGGGTAGTCGGCCGTCTCGGAGCAGTGCAGTCAGAACCGGAACGAACTGTTCCGGTATCGAGTCCCCTTCGAGGCATCCGCGAACGGTCTTCCCTGTAATGACGGTGTCGAGCAGGTCGAGTCGTACCGTCCCTTTTCCGAGTCCGACGGTCACGAGCGTTCCCCCGATACCCAGTGCGGCGATCGCGTCGGCGACGACGTCGGCCACACCCGTGGTGTCCAACGCGTGTGTGACACCTCCGCCGGTGACGTCACGCAGCGCCTCGACCACGTCGACATCTGCCGGATCGAACACGTGGGTAGCACCGAGGTCGAGGGCCAGTGCACGTCGCGCACCGGATGTCTCGACGACGCAGATCGTCCCGACCCCTGTCGCAACCGCAGCGAGCACCGCTGCCATCCCTACCCCGCCCGCGCCGTGGACGACGAAGGAGTCCGAGGGTTCGGGGCGCAGCACGTTCATCACCGCGCCCGCTCCCGTCTGCACGCTGCAGCCGAGGGGCGCCGCCACGGCAAGGTCGACGTCTCGGTCGACGACGATCGTGTTGTCCTGCGTCGTCAGTGCCATCTCGGCGAACGACGACTGTCCGAAGAATCCGTCGGCAACGGGTCCGCCGCCGCTCGTCACCCGAGGCGAACCGTCTGCCCGCGTACCGAACTGGTTGAGGACGCCGCCGCGGTGGCAGTACGCGGGTCGTCCCTGTGCGCAGTTCGCACACGTGCCGCACCGGCGATACGTGAGAACGACGTGGTCGCCGGGTCGTATCCCTGTCACCCGACTACCGACGGTCTCGACCACTCCCGCACCTTCGTGCCCGAGCAGAACGGGACGCGTGCGCGAACCCGCCGCGCGTGCAACGAGATCGGTGTGGCATATGCCGGTCGCGCGCATTCGAACGAGAATCTCGTCGCTCCGTGGGTCGTCGATCTGCACGCTCTCGATCGAGAACGGCGACAGCGGGTCTCGCGAGACCAACGCCCTGGCAGTCACCATCAGCTGCGCTCGAGCACGAAGTAGAAGTGCTTGCCGCGAGACAGCACGAGGTCGGGCTTGCCGTTCATGATCCCCATCAGGGTGCGGTCGTCGACACGTTTGAAGTGGTCGAACACGGCCTTGCCGTCGTAGACCATCGTCGCGGTGACCTCGCCTCGAAACTCGATGTTCCAGAGCGACGCCTCGCCCGCACCGAGCTCGACGTTCGAGTACAGCGACCCGTCGTCGGCGCGGCAGATGAGAGGTTTCGCGTCGGTCAGCGAATGAAAAGTCTTGCCGTGCCATCTACTTGCGGGCAGCGCGGCACACAGCGCGTGGCCGGTTCGGAAGGCCGCGCCGGTCCACGACCCCAGGATGTCCTCCGCACGCACCGTGTCGAGCGTCGCCCAGACCTCGTCGAGTTCGTCCGTAGAAACGTCGGACTGCTCCAGTAGTTCCCGTACCCTCATCGTTCATTGCCTCCCCATCAGTACCGCCACCATCACCGTGTGCACCCGAGCCACCGTGGCATCCGAGCGATCGAATCGCACCGCGCGACCGACGTCGAACACGACGCCCAGCGCAGCATGCACGAGGAATCGGGACGCGACGACCGACAGCTCCGGCCGCGCATCTCGCAGCAGCTGCGCCCATCGTTCGATATTCTGCCGCTGCACGTTTCGTAGTCCCGAGCGCTGTTCCGCGGGCAGATTGCCGATCTCGGCGAAGTAGACCGCGACGAGTTCGCTCTGCCCGAACGTCAGTTCCGTGTACAACCGGCACAGCGTGGCGATGGCCGTGACCGGATCGGTCGAGCGTGCGAGCGACGTCTGCAGCGTGTCCGTCAACTTTTCGTTGGCGCGATGGAACGCCGCCGCGAGCAGCTCGGCCTTGCTGGGAAAGTATCGGTACACGCTCGATGCGTTGATGCCGACGGCCGCGCCGATGTCCTCGATACTCACGTCGTGGAAACCGTGCTCGTAGAACAGCAGAATCGACTCGTGCAGCAACAGTTCGCGTTTCGAATCCGGCGTCGCCACGTCACGAGACGCGGAGTCCGCCGAGCCCGGAGGCAGATCAGCCTGCAGAACCGACCATGCCGCGTCGAGGATCATCGTCTCGATCTGTTTGGCGGACAACGCAGTACGATGCGCGGTGATACTTGCGACGACACTGATCGCGGCGGTGGCGAGCAACGCCGCGTCGGCGTCGGGCAACTCGGGACGCAGCGTCTTCAACGGATCTTCGACGCGCCCATGCAGCGTGTACAGGGCGTCGCGTAGCGCCACTTTGTCGTCGCCGACGAGGTAGCGGCCTTCCCAGCGATACAACCCACCGGTGCGCCTGTTGTCGATGGTGGTGCGGATGACCGCCGTGAGCACAGCGTTCATGCGCGCTTCCGCGTCGGGTCCGTCGACGACAGTGGGGTCCGTCGCGGCCAGCAACAGGTCCGCGAGCCGCATGACGGTGTGCACGAACAAGGCGTATTTGGTGGGAAAGTGCCGATACAGTGCCGGCCCGGAGATTCCGACCGTCGCGGCGATGTCGTCGATCCCGACGGGATGGTAGCCACGCTCGCTGAACGCCTCCGCCGCAGCCGAGAGAATCTGCGCTTTGCGGTTTCTCGGCCGTCGACGACGCGGCGCCTCGGTGTCCGTCATCCGCTTCCATTCCCGTCCTCGTGTGCTACCCCGGTCGATCCTCATCCTAGTGGTCGATTTCGTCAACCCTTGACAGGCAGCAGAATTAACGCGTTAAGTTAGCGGCAATTCGCACGGCCGACCTCATGGCAGGAGCATTCGATGGCCACTGGTCTGCACTCGGTGTCGGACGCGGGAGTCCTGACTCTGCGCATCGACCGACAGGACCGCATGAACGCACTCGACGGACCCACCGCCGCTGCGCTCGTCGACGCCCTGTCTGCCGTCACCCCCGACGGTGACGTCCGCGTCGTGGTCCTCACGGGCACCGGACACGCATTCAGCACGGGCGCGGACATCGCCGAGATGGCCGCGTCGACTCCGACGTCTCCAGACGACATACGGCGCGCTGCGGAGGACACGATGGCGACGGCGACGGCGCTCGTCCGCGCGGTCATCGACGCCCCTGTTCCGGTGATTGCGCAGGTGAACGGCGTCGCGGCGGGCATCGGAGCATCACTGGCACTCGCGTCGGATCTCGTCTTCGCGGCCGAGGAGGCATCGTTTCTGCTGGCATTCACCACGGTCGCGCTGATGCCCGACGGCGCCGGCAGCCTCCTCGTTCCGGCGGCGATCGGTCGCGTCCGTGCGGCGGCGATGGCGCTGTTGGCGGAGCCGATGACGGCGCCCGACGCAGCCGCGGCGGGACTGATCAACAAGGTCCTGCCCGCGAACGAACTCGAGAACCACGTGCAGAAGATCGCCCGACGCCTGGCCCGCGGGCCACGGCGTGCACTCGAGCTCACCAAGCGCGCCTTGACGGCGTCGACGCTCGCTCTTCTCGACGACGCACTGGAACGCGAACGTGAGGGCCAGATCGAACTGTTGACCGCCCCGGAATTCCGCGAAGGCATCGCTGCCGTGCTCGAGCATCGCCGACCCGATTTCGAACGCGAATCACCGCAAACTTAGAGGCACCGCACGGTGCAGAAATACCGTTGTCAATTTGCCCTCGGCCCATCCCGGCCAGAGGTACGCTCGTCACCACATCCACCCTCGACGGAGAGGAAGCGCGATGGCCGCCCATTCGGACGAACCCCATCGATCCATTCGCATCAACTGGAACAATCAGGTCCGACGCCACGCGCTCATGCAGCCCGACGCCGTCGCACTCCGGTTCCAAGGAGCATCGATCACCTGGTCCACCCTGGGTGACCGCGTCGCTCGGTTCGCTCGGGTGTTGGCCGACAACGACATCGAGTACGGCGATCGCGTCTTGATCCTCATGCTCAACCGCCCCGAGTATCTGGAGACGGTTCTCGCCGTCAATGCTCTGGGCGCTCTCGCGGTGCCGGTCAATTTCCGCATGACACCGCCCGAGGTCGCCTTCCTCGCACAGAACAGCGGCGCGAAGGTTCTCGTCACCGACGACACGTTGTCGCCGCTGGCCGATGCCGTTCTTGCACAAGTCGATTCGCTGAACACGAAGATCACCACGGGCACGGAGTACGAGACGCTGCTGTCCGACGCCACGCCCGCCGAACCCGTCGACGTACCCGACGACGCACCCGCCCTGATCATGTACACCTCGGGTACGACAGGTCGCCCCAAAGGTGCCGTGTTGACCCACTCGAACATGCAGGCACAGGCGCTCACATGTATTCGGGCACTCCGAATGCACGGCGTCGACGAGGTCGGATTCTGCGCGTCACCGATGTTCCACATCGCCGCGCTCGGCAGCCTGGCACCGAGCCTGCAACTCGGTGTTCCGACCGTGATCTATCCCGTGGGCGCGTTCGACCCGTCGGCTCTTCTCGATGTGCTCGCCGCCGAGGGCGTCACGACGCTGTTCCTCGTGCCAGTGCAGTGGCAGGCCATGTGCGCCGAGCAGTCGCGCAACCCCAGATCGCTGAAACTGCGGGTCATTTCGTGGGGAGCCGCGCCTGCATCGGACACGATCCTGAAGGCCATGGCAGCGACCTTCCCCGACGCACTCAACGTGGCGGTGTTCGGGCAGACCGAGATGTCACCCATCACCTGCGTCCTCGACGGCGAGGACGCCTTACGCAAGCTGGGCTCGGTGGGCCGCGTGATCCCGACCATCGCTGCCCGTGTGGTCGACGACGACATGAACGACGTCGAACCAGGGTCCGTCGGCGAAATCGTCTATCGCGGGCCGACGTTGATGCGTGAGTACTGGCAGAACCCCGACGCCACCGCCGACGCGTTTCACGGCGGCTGGTTCCACTCGGGTGATCTCGTGCGTCAGGACGACGAAGGATTCGTGTTCGTCGTCGACCGCAAGAAGGACATGATCATCTCGGGCGGCGAGAACATCTATTGCGCCGAGGTCGAGAACGTTCTGTTCGGCCATCCGCGCATCCTGGAGGCGGCCGTCATCGGACGTCCCGACGACAAGTGGGGTGAGGTGCCGGTCGCGATCGTCGCGCTGAACGACGAAGGCCCCGACCTGGGCCTGGACGAGTTGTCGTCGTGGCTCGGCGACCACCTCGCGCGCTACAAGCATCCGAAGGAGCTCGTGACAGTCGATGCGTTGCCACGCAACGCGAGCGGCAAGGTCGTGAAAGTTGCGCTGCGCAACACGTATTCGCCGACGCCCGCATAACCGGTGAGTTTCGAACTCCCCGTCGCGCGGGGCCCGGGACGCGACCTGGCGAACCAGATCGGCGGCCTCGTCGCGTTCTCGGTCACGGCGATCCAGCGCACGATCACGACCGTCGTTCGAGGACGGCTGTCGCTCGAGGAAACGATTACGCAGGCTCTGTTCGTCGCGCGGGTCTGCACCGTGCCCGCGTTGCTGCTGATGCTGCCCATCGGCGTACTGATCGCGGTATCGGTCGGCTCGTTGGCCGGAAGGCTCGGCGCCGGAGCGTATTCCGGCGCCGTCGTCGCATTCGTCGTGGTCGGTCAAGCAGCAGCGCTGGTCTGCGCGTTGATGCTGGCGGGGGTCGCCGGGTCGGCCATCTGCGCCGACCTCGGATCCCGGACCATCCGCGAGGAGATCGCGGCGATGGAGGTGATGGGTCTCGACGTCGTCGAACGGCTGGTCGTACCGCGGTTGATCGCGTCGGCCGTCGTGTCACTCGCGATCTGCGCCATGGTCACGGCCGTCGGCGTCGGTGCCTGCTTCTTCTATCAGGTGTTCGTCGCCGATCAATCGGCAGGCGCGTTCCTCGCGACGTTCAGCGAGTACGGTCGCGTATCGGATTTCACGATGGCGATGATCAAGTCGGTCTGCTTCGCGGTGACGTCGACCCTCGTCGCGTCGTTCAAGGGTCTGCACGCCAAGGGTGGCCCGAGCGGCGTCGCCGATGCCGTCAACGAGGCCGTCGTGCTCGCGTTCGTCCTCGTCTTCGTCGTCAATACCGTGTTGTCCCAGCTCTATTCGGTCGCGGTTCCGGCAGTGGGGACGTACTGATGCCGTACGACGGTGTGGTCCGACTCCGCCGGCAGGGACATCGCGCCACCGGCGCACTCGTCGTTCTCGGTCAGCACGTCACGTTCTACACCGAGACCGTCGCCGCGATACCGTTCACGCTCCGCCGCTACTACCGACACGTCGCTCAGCACATCGGCGAAGTGAGTTTCGGGTACGCGTCGCTTCTCGCGGGCGGCGGAACGATCGGCATCGTGTTCGCCATGTCCGCCGTCGCGGCGATGATGGTCGGCGTCGAGACGTACCGCGGTCTCGACCTGATCGGCCTGACATCGTTGTCCGGCTTGCTGTCCGCCATCGCGAACACCCGAGAGCTGGCGCCGGTCATCGCCAGTATCGCGCTGGCGGCGAAGGTCGGAACAGGCTTCACCGCTCAGCTGGGTGCCATGCGGATCTCGGACGAGATCGACGCACTCGATTCGATGGCCGTCCGACCGATTCCCTTTCTCGCGACGACGCGCCTGCTCGCGGTCGTCGTGTGCATCGTTCCGATCTATCTGGTCGGGCTCATCGCGACGTTCGTCGCCACGCGCCTTGTCGTCGTGACGTTCGGCAGCAGTTCGGCCGGGACGTACGACTACTACTTCCATCTCGCGATGACGCCCGCCGACATGGTCGGTTCGGTCGTCAAGGCCGTGGTCTTCGCCATCGTGGTCGCACTCGTCCACTGCGCCTATGGTTTCCACGCGTCCGGCGGCCCGGAGGGCGTCGGGCGCGCAGCCGGGCGCGCATTGCGCACCTCCATTCTCGCCATCGGCATCACCGACGTGTTCCTGACGTTCGTGCTGTGGGGAATCGCGCCCACCGTGCCCGGGCTCGGTGTCTCGTGACCGCAGCGCTGCCGAGACGTCTCGGGCCGAGCCGCACCGGGCTTGCGATGCGGGGCGTCGCGGCTGCGGCGGCCCTGACGACCGCGGCGGTCGCGTCCGTCGCGTACGCCGACGGCGCGTTCGAGCGCGCACCGGAGGTCTACGCCGAAGTTCCGGCATCTGCCGGTCTGTTGATCGGAGAGATCGGTGTCGTGTACCGCGGTGTACAGGTCGGCAGAGTCGTCGCCATCGACAGCGGCACCGACCGTTCTCGCGTCACGATGCGCATCGACCCCGACGCGATCGACACAGTCCCGGCATCGGCGCTCGTCCGTATCGCGCCGCGAACCCTGTTCGGTGACGTCTACGTCGATCTCGTCGACACCGGCACGGCGTCACGGCCTCTCACCGGTGGCACGACCCTGAGCGTCGACACATCCGCCGAAGCAGTACAACTCGCCGACGTCTATCGCACCGTCACCAGCTTGCTGAACCGAGTGGAGCCGGCCAGGGCGCAGACTGCCCTCACCGCCATCGGTACGGCTCTCGACGGAAGGGGCCGGAGACTCGGCGAGACGATCGACCGCGTCGCGTCCATCGAGGCGCAGCTTCAGCCGCAGATCGACGCAGCGCTCGATCACACCACGTCGGTTCGGCACGTGGCCGAAGCTCTCGCCGATGCGACACCCGACGTACTGGCGACGATCGACGCAGCCACCGCGTTGTCGCAGACGACGCTGGACCGTGCCGACGGATTCGACGCTCTGTTGACCAATGCCGCCGGCCTGGCCGCGTCGGCCGATGCCGTGGCACGGGACAACACATCCACCACGATCACCGTGGTCCAGCGCGGTGCAACGGTTCTGGAGACGTTGTCGGACAACGCCGATGGGCTCGCGGCGACACTCGACATGCTCGAGCCGTTCGGCGCAGCCGGAGCCCGAATCTTCGCGAGCGGTCGATTCGACATCACCGCGGTGCCCGACTTCTCCGATCCCCTGCCGTACACGGCGGCCGACTGCCCTCGTTATCCCGGACTCGACAGCCGCGCGTGCGCACTCTCCACGGTGCAGGACGCAGCCGTCGGCGCTCCCCTCCCGTTGAACCCTGCCAGCACGATGCTGCTCGCACCGGTCCTGCAGGGCACCGAGGTGACGATTCGATGACCTCCGTTCGCACACCGCTGGTGCAGCTCGCCGCGTTCGCCGTGGCGGGTGTGGTGTCGGCGATCGTCGTCGTCGACACGCTCAGTGTTCCCGTGCCCGGCGACACCGTCTCGTACACAGCCGAATTCAGCGGAGTCGAAGGTCTACGGGACGGCAACGACGTCACACTGGCAGGAGTACGCGTCGGACGGGTCGACGACGTCGATTTCACGACCGCCGCGGACCGCAGCACCGCAGTCGTGCGTTTCTCGGTGCAGAAGGCAGTGGCGGTACCGCAGAACATCACCGCGGCCATTCGATACGGCGACATGCTGGGCGCCCGATATCTCGCACTCGACCCACCTACCGAACCGTCCGGCACCTTGCCGGACGGCGGCACCATCCCTCTCGAACGTACGACGCCCCCGGTGGACCTCACGGCTCTGGTGAACGGATTCGAGCCGTTGTTCGCCGCGGTCGATCCCGCCCAGGTCAACGCGCTGGCGCGTTCGGTCATCGACGCGTTCGAAGGTGAAGCGGGAACGATCGACTCCCTGCTGCGGCATGTCGCGTCGGTCACCCGGGGGTTGGCGAACAACGAGCAGGTACTGACCGACCTGATCACCGATCTGAGTTCCGTTGTCACGACGATGGATTCGCATCGTGACGACATCACCCGCGTGATCGGAGGCCTGACCGACATGAGCAGCACCGTCGCACAGCAGGGAGACCAGCTCGAGACGCTTCTCGACGACGGATCGGACGCAGTGCGGTCGCTGTCGGTCTTGACGACTCACGCTGTCGACCCTCTCGATGCTGCTCTGTCGGACGCGAACGCCACGACCGATTCGTGGATTCCGAACACCGCGAACTTCGACCGCACGATGACCCTGTTGCCGGAACTGGCGTCGGCGATCAATCATCTCGGCGACTACGGCGGCTGGCTCAACCTGTACACCTGCAACTTCATTCTGAAGGCCGGGGACGCCGAGGCGAACATCTTCGGGGAAACACACACGGAGATATGCCGATGACGACGGTGAGACTAGGGGTCACCGGCATCGCACTCGTAGCGCTGTTGTTGATCGCCGCTATCGCGATTCCGCACGGCTGGTACGTCTTTCGCACCACCGGTTACAGCGCTCAGTTCGAGAACGCGGGCGGTCTCACCGAATCGGACCCTGTCTACGTGGCGGGCGTTCCCGCCGGACGCGTCGACAGCGTCGACATCGCAGGTGACCACGTGGAGGTGCACTTCAGGCTCGACCGCGGCCGACCATTGGGTGATCGCACTCAGGCGGCGATCAAGCTGCGCACCATTCTCGGTAAGCGGTATCTCGAGATCATCCCCGACGGAACAGGTTCCATCGACACCATCCCGTTGGCGCGAACCATCGTGCCGTATTCGCTCGACGAGATCGGGACCGCCACCACGAACGCCGCCGACGAACTGGACGTCCCGGCCCTGGAGCAGATGGTGGCGACGCTGCGGGACGTCACCCCGACCGACACGACGATCGTCGCCGACGCGTTGACCGGGGTCAGCACCGCGTCGGCCATGTTGGCCAGGAACGACGAGCAGATCGCAGGGCTTCTCGATGCGTCGCAGTCCCTGTCGACGGCCGTGGCCGCGGAAAGCGATTCGCTCGCAGTGCTTCTCGGAAACGCACAGACCGTTCTCGGCATTCTGTCGGACCGTCGAGCGGCGGTGAGCCAGTTGGTGACGGACCTGCGTACGCTCACCGCGTCGGCCGAGGCGTTCCTGAACGACAACACCGCCGAACTCGACGATGTGCTGATCGACATGCGCTCCGTGACCGACACGCTCGAGCGCAACGGACAGAACATCGACGCCCTCATGTCCACACTGCCCGCGGGTCTCCGTGCGGTCACCGACGCCACCGGCAATGGCAACTGGGTCGACGTGTCCGCCCCCGCCGGCCCGGTACCGGACAATCTGCTGTGTGCGCTGGGTGTGATGACGGGGTGCACCGGATGAGGTACGTGGCTCTGTTCGTGCTCCTGGCCGTCGTGGCCTGCGGCGGCTGGTTCGTGATATCGACGGACGATTCCACCACCGTCACAGCCGATTTCGCCTACATCGACGGAATCTATCCCGGAAGCCCGGTACAGGTGCTCGGCGTTCCCGTCGGGACGGTCGACGCCGTCGAGCCGCAGGGCACGAGTGTGCGGGTCACCATGTCGGTGTCGGGCGTCGACATCCCGGCCGACGCGCGGGCCTACGTCATGAACCCGTCCGTCGTGAGCGACCGCTTCGTCGAACTGGGACCGGCATACCGAGGCGGACCGACGCTGGGCGACACCATCATTCCTGTCGAACGGAGCCACTCGCCCATCAACTGGGATCAGCTGATGGCGAGCGTCACGACACTCGCAGGCGCGCTCGGCCCCGACGGCGGCGACGTCGGGTCCGCGCTCGACATCGTCGCCGACGGAACGGCAGGCCTCGGTCCTGCGATCAACGACGCGATACGCGACATCTCTCAGGCGACCGCGGTCGTCGGAGGAAACAGCGATCAGATCGGTGCGCTCATCGAGAATCTGAACACTCTCGTCACCGCGCTTGCATCACGCGAGGGTGCCCTGACCTCTGTTACCGACTCGCTCGATCTGCTCGGACGCCAGCTCGCGTCCGAGGACATCGACATCGGCACGCCGATTGCCCAGTTGCGCAACATGTTCGACCGACTCGACGTCCTCCTCGCCGACCGCGGACAAGACCTTCGAGCGGTCCTCGCGAACACCCGCGACCTCACCGGCCGGTTCGCGGCGCACGAAGCGCAATTCGCCGAATTCCTCGACCTGCTGCCACTGACGATGCAGAACATCGGCAACACCATCGGCGACGACGAACGCGCCCGCATCCGCCTGAACATTTCCACCGATCTGGACCAGTTCGCCGCGGCGGCGCCGCTCTGCAGAGATCTCGCGTTGCCGATCTGCACCGGCGCCGGACTGACCAATCCGGTTCCGGTGCCCATCAGCACGTCAGATCCGCTCGGCCTCGCCCAGTTGATGACGGGAGGACGATGACGCGCCTCGTACTGCTCTGCTGCACTGCCCTTCTGCTGTCGGGCTGCAGCCTCGGGCTCGGTGAGCTTCCGATCGGCCGCTCCGCCGACGGCGACGACTACCTCGTGACGGCCGAATTCCCTCGCGCCGACCGCATCCGACTCGGGACCGAGGTGCGCGTCGAACAGCATCTCGTCGGACGCGTCCACGACCTGACGACGGACGGGCGCGGCGCCCAGGTCGGACTCAGCCTCGAGGCGTCGACTCCGCTGCCTGCCGACGTCACCGCGTCGCTGGAGCTTCCGTCCGCATTGGGTGAGCCGTACGTCCGCTTGGAGGTGCCTGCCGATCCGTCGTCCACGATCCTGGTCGACGGCGACGTCATCGCGAACACCGGAATCGGCCCGGAGCTCGAGAATTCGCTGGCCACACTGGGATTGGTGCTGAACGGCAGCGGCATCGACCAACTGCAGGGCATCGTGACCGAGATGAACGACGCGTTCGGCGGACGTGGCCCCGAGATCCGCGAACTGATGCACAGCGCCGACGCACTCCTCGCGAAGGCCGATGCGCAGCAAGCCGAATTCGATCGAGTGCTGATCGCTGCCGGTGCGGTGTCCGCCGCGCTCGCCGACAATCGCGCCACCCTCGATGCAGGTCTGGCCGTCGCCGCGCCGACGATGGACCTGCTCGTCCGTCAACGAGACCGGATATCGTCACTGATCGCCACGACGTCGTCGCTCGCGGAGAATGCACGAAAACTGCTCGGCGACAACACCGATCGATTGGCCTCGGGCGTCGACGATCTCGCGGTTCTTCTCGCATCGATCCAAGGATTCAACGACTCGGTCACGCCGACGCTCGACAACATGAACCAGTTCATCGAGGGGTTCGACGGCGCGGTACACGGCGACTACCTCGTTTTCGACGGTGCTCTGGACCTTCCGGAGACGGTCGGCGAACTGATGACGGGCGGACGCGTCGCCGATGTGCCGGCGACGCTCGAACAACTACTCGTTCCGGAGGGTCCTCGATGAGGCGTACGGTGCGAATTCAATTGGTGCTCTTCGCTGTCACCTCGGTCGTAGCGGTACTGGTCGGCACCCACTACGTGGTGGGGTCCCAACTCCTCCGGAGTTCGATCGCGGTGACCGCGACGATGCCCGACGCCATGAACCTCGGTGTCGGAGCGGGCGTGACGTACCGGGGTGTCGCGGTAGGCGAGATCACCGACATCACCGTCACCGACGCCGGCGTCGAGCTCGCGATCGGACTCGATCCGGACACGCGGGTTCCCGTCGGATCGACCGCGAAGGTGACCGACGCCAGTGCACTCGGCATCCGGACCCTCGACATCGTCCCGACGACGGACGCCGGACCGTACCTGGCCGACGGCGGCGCTCTCGTGGTGCGACCCGAGGACCAGCCGAGGGAGCTCGGCGACCTGCTCGTGGAGATGTCGAGTCTCGTCGAATCCATCGATCCCGACTCGATCACGACACTCGGCGAGACGTTCGGCGCCGCGCTCGACGGGACCGGTCCTGCACTGCGTCGACTGCTCGACGACGTCGACACTCTGTCCCGCATGCTCGAGGAACAGGCGCCTGCCCTGGCGAACATCGTGGACGCCGGACTTCCGATGCTCGACGCCGTCGCCTCCCGGGCGGACGGTCTGCCCGGATCCGCCGCGGCCGTGCGGGACATCACCGGACAACTGCGCGCCCAGGAGCCGTCGTTGATCTACCTCCTGGACCGGTCGCCGGACGCGCTGGCCAGGACGCAGGTGCTGCTCGACGACACGAGGGGGACCTTCGGCGCCCTGCTCACGAACCTCGTCTCCGTGACAGGCGTGCTCGCCGATCGCACACCCGCGACGACGGCACTGCTCGACGCGATGCCGACGACGCTCGGCAAGTTGACGTCCATCGTGCACGGCGACCGCGGGGACTTCACGCTCGTCGCCACCCAGGGGCCGGTCTGCTGGTACGACACCCCGCGCCGCAGCGTCGGCGACGAGTCACCACGCGAGCCGAACCTGAACCTCTACTGCCCACCCGGTCCCGACCTTGCGCAACGCGGCTCTGCGAACGCACCCCGACCGAACGACCTCGGCGCAGGCGACGCCACGCAGCCCGGCAACGTCACCGGCCCACCGATGGCCGACGACCCACTGCTGATCCCGACGGGCGTCGAGGCGCTCGACTATTGGAAGAGACTTCTGGAAGGAGTGTCCGAATGACGCTGCGAAGGATCGTCGCCGCGATGATCGCCACGACGCTCGTTGCGGCCGTCGCCGTGCTGGGCTACCTCGTCGTGCAGAACCGCACGATGGACGAGCTGCGGTCGACGGCCGTGGCGTCGGCGACGCAGTACACCGAGCAACTCGCCACGTACCACTACACGGATCCGACGGCGAATCTGGACGCGGTGACGTCGTCGTCGACCGCCGATTTCGCCAGTTCCTACCGGAACGTGTCCGACAAACTGACGGGGTTGCTCAGCCAAGGCCAAGGACAGGCCACAGGGCATGTGACCAGCGCTGGAGTCGTCGAACTGAGTTCCGAGCACGCCGTCGTCGCCCTCTTTCTCGACCAGTCGGTGCGCAATCTCACCGCGCCCGACGGCCGCACCGATTCGTCACGCATGCTGGTGAGGCTCGAGCGTGACGGAGACCGATGGCTGTTGGCCTCCGCGGAACCGCGATGACATGATGGCAGGCCCATCGGGCCGTGCACCCGGGTCGTGCCGCGGGCTGCACTCCCGGCTCGATCGGGTCGTTCCGCGGGCTGCACTCCCGGTCCAACTGCTGGTCGGGGCACACCCCGAAACGCAGAGCACGTAGCCTGACGGGGAAGGAACGGTGGCTCACGGGGAATGACACGCGTGTTGTTCCGATACATTGTCGGAGCCACCAGGCACGATGCAAGAAGGTCGTAGACCATGTCAGCGAGCGACGGGTCACCACTATCGAGGAGATAAGGCCATGGCTTTACCAGTATTGACACCGGAACAGCGCACTGCGGCTCTGGCCAAGGCGGCCGAGGCACGCACTGCCCGGTCGAAGCTGCTGGCCGCCGTCAAGTCCGGCGAGCTCAGCGTTGCTGACGTTCTCGCGAAGGCCGAGAACGACGAAATCGTCAAGAAGACCAAGGTGTCGGCCCTGATCAAGGCCCTGCCGGGTGTCGGTTCGGTGCGCGCCGCACAGCTGCTCGAGCAGCTGGCGATCGCAGACACCCGCCGCATCGGCGGCCTCGGCGCCAACCAGCGTGAAGCGCTGCTGGCTGCCGTCGCATCCTGATCGACACACGAGGAGGCGCAGGTCACATTCCGCGGGGTTAGCATTTGCCCATGAACGTCGAAGTGACTCTGCTGCCCGGGATCGGGGTGCGGAAAGATTTCGCCCTCGCATCCGGGCGCCGCATCGGGGTCATCACCCGTAAGGACGGCGCGAACGAACTCATCGTCTCGCGCAAGGATGACCCCGACGCAACACAGGCGTCCATCACCTTGAGCAATGAGGAAGCGGCGGCGCTGGGCAATCTGCTCGGCACGCCGCAACTCATTGCCCAGCTCGGGGAAGACCATCGAGACCTTCCCGGCATCAACACGCGGCAGCTACCCATTCGGGAAGGCTCGCGATTCGACGGCCGAACCCTCGGCGACACGATGATGCGCACCAAGACTGGTGTGTCGGTCGTCGCGGTCATGCGCGCAGGTCAAGTGCAGCCGTCGCCCACTCCTGATTTCACGCTCACCTCCGGAGATCTGCTCGTCGCCGTCGGTACCGCCGACGGACTCGACGCTGCATCCAGGCTTCTCGGCAAAGCCTGAGAGACGACGGGCTGAGCCGATGGCCGAGAGCGCGCTCGCCCTCACCGAACTCGGCGCGGTGTTCTTCGCGCTCGGCCTCCTCGCGCGACTCTCAGGCAAGATCGGCGTGTCTCCGATCCCGTTCTACCTGCTCGGTGGGCTGTGCTTCGGCAACGGCGGATTCGTCAACCTCGCGGGCATCGACGAGTTCAGCGAGATCGCCAGCGAGATCGGCGTCATCCTGCTGCTCCTGCTGCTCGGGCTCGAATACACCGCCACCGAACTCGTCACCGGTCTGCGCAGATCCTGGTTGGCCGGTCTCGTCGACCTGGTTCTCAATTTCGTGCCGGGGGCTGTCGCGGCCCTGCTGCTCGGGTGGGGAGGCGTCGGCGCGCTCGTGCTCGGTGGCGTCACGTACATCTCGTCGTCGGGAATCGTCGCGAAAGTACTGACCGACCTGGGCAGGCTCGGCAACCGCGAGACACCCGTCGTGCTGTCGATTCTCGTGTTCGAGGACCTCGCGATGGCCGTCTACCTGCCGATTCTGACTGCCGTCCTCAGCGGTGTCAGCTTCCTCGGTGGTCTCGAAGCGCTCGGCGTATCGCTGCTCGTCATCACGATCGTCCTGGTCGTCGCGCTGCGGTACGGCAGCATCGTCTCGGCGATCGTCGACAGTCCCGACCGTGAGGTCGTACTTCTCAAAGTCCTCGGGTCCGCGTTGCTCGTCGCGGGCATCGCGTCGGAACTGCAGGTGTCGGCCGCCGTCGGCGCGTTCCTGCTGGGAATCGCAATTTCAGGGTCGACGGCCGACAACGCGACCCGCGTCCTCGAGCCGCTGCGAGACCTGTTCGCCGCGATGTTCTTCGTCGTCTTCGGGCTGAGCACCGACCCGGCGACCGTTCCCCCGGTCCTGGGCTGGGCCATCCTGCTGGCCGCGGTGACGACGGCGACGAAGATGATCACCGGCGCGTGGGCGGCCGGGCGTCAGGGCATCGGGAGGCCTGGACGTCTTCGCGCGGGCGCGGCGCTGGTCGCCCGCGGTGAGTTCTCGATCGTCATCGCGGGCCTCGCGGTGTCCGCGGGAGCCGTCGAAGGCGAACTCGCCGCGCTGGCCACCGCATATGTGCTGCTCATGGCGGTTCTGGGTCCGGTTGCTGCGCGAGTCGTCGAGCCGGTCGCGCGGACCCTCGTTCGTTCCAAGCCTGCGATGTGATTGGCTAGCGCGATGGCCGAGAGACGTCGAACTGCGACTTCGGGCGTGTCCGCGCTGCGTCGACGACCGCAGCTGTCCGAGGACGTCGCCAACCATGTTCGGCATGTCGTCATGTCCGGCGAGATCCGGCCCGGTGACTTCATCCGGCTCGACGAGACAGCCGCGGAGCTGGGCGTGAGCGTCACGCCGGTGCGCGAGGCACTGCTGACGCTGCGAGGCGAAGGCATGGTCGAACTGGTACCGCATCGTGGCTACGTCGTGTCGCCGTTGACGCCCGACGACATCGTCGACATCTTCTGGTTGCAGGGCCAGATCGCTGTCGAACTGGTCCGACGTGCGGCTCCCCGGATCACACCCGATGTGATCGCCGAGCTGGAGAAATTCAACGCCGAGCTGTCCGACGCGGTCGAGAAGAGTCAGCCGAACGAGGTCGAGATCGCCGAGTTCGAATTTCACCGCGTGCTCAACCGGCTCGCGGAGGCCAGCAAGCTCGCGTGGTTCCTGAACAACGCGACGCGCTACACCCCGACCAGGCTGTACGCCGTCGACCTGGACTGGGGACGCGAAGCGGTCCGCAGTCACGAGCAACTGATCGCGGCGCTGAAGGCGTCCGACGTCGACGAGGCATGCCGGTTGATGCAGCAGCAGTTCACCGATTGTGCGGAGCGGTTGGTCGCGTACCGCGACTCGTGAGTGCGAATGTACAGCGGGCTGTACATTCGCACTCACGTGCGACGAAGTCGCCTACGACCGTAGGGAGTTCGGCGCCTGGAACCGCGGGCCGTACTTCGCCGCGAGCTCGTCCGCACGCTCGACGAATCCGGCCTGGCCACCCTTGTAGCCGACGATGTACTGGTGCACGCCACCGGTCCACGCCGGGTAGCCGATGCCGAAGATCGAGCCGATGTTGGCGTCGGCCGTCGTCGTCAGGACACCTTCGTCGAAGCACTTCTGCGTCTCGATGGCCTCGATGAACAGCATGCGCTCGATGAGGTCCTCGAACGGGATCTCCGCCGTGCCGGACTTGAACGCGTCACGCAGTCCGGGCCACAGGCCGGTGCGCTTGCCGTCGGCGTACTCGTAAAACCCGGCGCCCTTGGCCTTCGACGGCCGCTCGAACTCGTCGACCATCTTGTCGATGACGGCACCCGCAGGATCCTCGGGCGGCGTCTGACCTGCTGCGACGAGCGCGTCGTACGTCTCCTTGCGGATCTTCTGCATGAGCGTCAGCGTCAACTCGTCCGAGAGCTGCAGCGGCGCAGCCGGATAGCCGGCCTGCAGACCTGCCTGCTCGATGGTCGACGGCTCGACGCCCTCACCGAGCATCGCGATGGCCTCGTTGATGAACGTGCCGATAACGCGCGAGGTGAAGAATCCGCGGCTGTCGTTGACGACGATCGGCGTCTTCTTGATGGCCTGGACCAGGTCGAAGGCCTTCGCCAACGCCGCATCCGACGTCTTCTCGCCGCGAATGATCTCCACCAGCGGCATCTTGTCGACGGGCGAGAAGAAGTGGATACCGATGAAGTCTTCCTGGCGCTTCACACCCGTCGCGAGCGACGTGATCGGCAGCGTCGAGGTGTTGGATCCGAGCAACGCCGTCGGTTCGACGATGTCCTCGATCTCCTGGAACACCTTCTGCTTCAGTTCCTCGGACTCGAAGACAGCTTCGATGACGAGGTCGGCACCCGCGGTGTCCTGCGGATCGGCCGTCGGATGGATGCGCGCGAGCAGCGCGTCGGACTTCTCCTGCGTCGTCTTGCCACGCGAGAGGGCCTTGGCCTCGATGCCCTCGGAGTAGGCCTTGCCCTTCTGCGCGGCCTCGATGCTGACGTCCTTGAGCACGACGTCGATCCCGGCCTTGGCGCACACGTAGGCGATCCCGGCGCCCATCATGCCTGCGCCCAGCACGGCGACCTTGGAGAACGTCGTCTTCTCGATGCCGTCCGGACGGGACTTGCCCGAGTTGATGGCCTGCAGATCGAAGAAGAACGCCTGGATCATGTTCTTCGAGACCTGGCCGGTCACGAGCTCGGTGAAGTAGCGGGACTCGATGGTCGACGCGTTGTCGAAGTCCACCTGGGAGCCTTCGACGGCAGCCGCGAGGATCGCGCGCGGGGCGGGCATCGGCGCACCCTTGATCTGCTTGCGCAGGTTCGACGGGAACGCGGGCAGCACCGCGGCGAGCTTCGGGTTCGACGGCGTTCCACCCGGGATCTTGTAGCCCTTGACGTCCCACGGCGCGACGCCGCCCTCGGGGTTGGCCTTGATCCACGCCTTCGCTGCGGGGACCAACTCGTCGATGGTGTCGACGAGCTCGTGGACGAGCCCGATTTCCAATGCCTTCTCCGGACGGAACCGTGTGCCCTGCGCGAGGACGGTCATGAATCCGTTCTGGATGCCGAGCAGACGGGTGATGCGTGTGACGCCACCGCCGCCGGGAAGCAGGCCGAGCGACACCTCGGGCAGACCGAGCTGCACACCCGACACCTTCGCTGCGATGCGGTGATGCGTCGCGAGCGCGATCTCGAGACCGCCGCCGAGCGCGGCGCCGTTGATCGCCGAGACGACGGGCTTGCCGAGCTTCTCGAGCCGACGCAGCTGCGCCTTGATGCCCTGCACCTCGTCGAACACCTGCTGGGCGTCTTCGGGCTTCGCCTGGATCAGGTTGTTCAGGTCACCGCCGGCGAAGAACGTCTTCTTGGCGGACGTGATGACGACGCCGGTGATCGAGTCGACTTCCTTCTCCAGCCGATCGACGGTGGCTCCCATCGAATCCTTGTACAGCTGGTTCATCGTGTTGGCGCCCTGGTTGGGGTCGTCCATCGTGAGCACGACGATGCCGTCGGAGTCCTGTTCCCACTGAATCATGTTCTCGCTCATGGTATTTACCTCAGACTCGCTCGATGATGGTTGCGACGCCCATGCCGCCGCCGATGCACAGGGTGATGAGGGCGTACCGACCGCCGCGGCGCTCGAGCTCGTCGAGCACGGTTCCGGTGATCATGGCGCCCGTCGCGCCGAGCGGGTGGCCCATCGCGATGGCGCCACCGTTGACGTTGAGCTTTTCGTTCGGGATCTGCAGATCCTTCTGGAAGCGCAGAACGACGGACGCGAACGCCTCGTTCAGCTCGAACAGGTCGATGTCGTCGACGGTCAATCCCGCGGTCGCGAGAACCTTCTTCGACGCGGGGGTCGGGCCGGTCAGCATGATCGTCGTGTCGGCTCCGGACGTGGCGGTCGCGACGACGCGCGCACGCGGGACCATGTTCAGATCCTTGCCTGCCTGCTCGCTTCCGACGAGCACGAGTGCTGCCCCGTCGACGATGCCCGAGCTGTTACCGCCGGTGTGGACATGGTTGATCTTCTCGACCCAGTGATACTTCTGCAGCGCGACGTCGTCGAAGCCGCCCATCTGGGCGACGCCGGTGAACGCCGGGTTGAGCTTGCCGAGCGATTCGAGGGTCGTACCGGGACGCATGTGCTCGTCCTGATCGAGGATCAGCAGGCCGTTCTGGTCCTTGACCGGGACGACCGACTTGGCGAAGTAGCCACCCGACCATGCCGCAGCGGCGCGTTCCTGCGACTGCACGGCGTAGGCGTCGACGTCTTCGCGGCTGAACCCCTCGATCGTCGCGATCAGATCGGCACCGATGCCCTGCGGTACGAAGTACGTGTCGTAGTTGGTGGCCGGGTCCATCGCCCAGGCGCCGCCGTCACTACCCATCGGAACGCGGGACATCGACTCGACGCCACCGGCGATGACGACCTCGTCCCAGCCGGATCGCACCTTCTGAGCAGCCAGGTTGACCGCTTCGAGGCCCGACGCGCAGAAACGGTTGAGCTGGAATCCGCCGACGGTGTCCGGCATCTTCGCTTCGAGGACAGCGGTCCGCGCGATGTCGGCGCCCTGATCGCCGACGGGCGAGACGACTCCGAGGATGAGATCGGAGATGCGGTTCTCGTCGAGGTCCGGGAACCGGCGACGTAGTTCGTCGATCAGGCCGGTGACCAGCGAGATCGGCTTGACCGAATGCAGTGATCCGTTCTTCCCCTTACCGCGTGGGGTGCGGATGGCTTCGTAAATGAACGCCTCTGTGGACACAGCGTGCGCTTCCTTTCACCTGCTCGACTCGGCGGCACCGGGGCACCGCAGGACACGAGGAATACACCTCGGCTGCTACCACAGTAGAACGGGTTTCAAGCACTGATGAAGGACCGAAACGAGCGTTGTCCGTGACCGGTGCAATCGTTTGAGTTCGCGCGTGGGAGGGTAGACGACAGGTTCGACGCGGGGGGCATCGAGAAAGCAGGAGATGATGTCCATGGACACCCAGCAGCCGTTCGCGGTCGGCTCGCGCGTCAAGGTGCGCTACAGCGCCGATTCGAAGGCGCCGCGCGACCAGCGGCCCATGGAATCGGGTGTCGTCAAGGAGGACTTCGGCGACCTGTCCGCGGTCGCGGGTCTGAGGACGTGGGCCGTCGCGCATCGATACGCCGTCGCACTCGACGACGGTCGCCTCGTGTTCGTCGATCCCGACGACATCGAACCGGCGTGAATGCGCGTTCTCGTGTTGGGTCCGCGAGCATCCTTGTGCTGTGCTAGGACCCATTTCGGGGAGCCAGCACCCATATTGCAGAGCTAGCACCCCTGATCAGGTCCGAACAGGGGTGGTAGGTCGCCAGAAGGGGTGCCAGCTCTAGCGCCTGGGCATCACTACTCCTTCAGAGGTGTGGCACCCAGTTCGGCCTGCAGCAATTCCATCGCGACGGTCTCGGGGTCACGTCGGATCGTCGGGTCGGCGGGTTCGGCTGCGGCCTTGAGCAGCTCTTCCTCGTCCTCGGGTGTCTCCGGCGGCGGAGGCCCCGGCGGTTCGGGGTCGTCCGGGTAGTCCGGCGCCTCGGGCGGGGGAATGTCGTCGTAGTCGCCACCACCCGAACCGGACCGTGCATCATCGGACGCGGGCCTGCTCTGGCTCGGCCGCGAGAACTTGGTGGGCGCGGACTTCGGCGGCTCGGGTGCCGCTTTCGCAACGGGTGCTTCCTCCACCGGAACCGCAGCTCCGACGACGCACGTCACCGTCCAGTCGACGCCGAAGACGTCACGTAGCGCGTCGCGGATGACGTCGGCGTTGCGCGGCTCCTGCAGTCGCTTCGCGAGCGGCGCGGAGTCGTGGCCGAGCGTGATGGAATCCGCCTCGACCGCACGCACCGATGCACCGGACAGCATGACCTCGACGGTGCGGCTGCGTTCGCGCACCTTGGCTCGCACCTCGGACCACACCGCACGTACTGCGGCGGCGTCGGGAGCGGTCGACCCGACGGGGGCAGGCTCGGGCTCCGGTTCGGGTTCAGGCTCGGGCTCCGGTTCGTACGCCGGCTCCTGCGTCGACAGCGGTGGCGGAACGGGATCCGGTTGCGGCTGCGGCGTCGGCTCGGGTTCGGGCTGCGGTTCGGGCTCCGGCGTCGGCTCGGGTTGCGGAGTGGGTCGCGGCACGGGTGCCGGTTCCGGCGTCGGCTCCGGTTCGGGCGTCGGCTCCGGTTGGGGCGTCGGCTCCGGTTCGGGGACGGGCGCGGGCTCAGGGG
>NZ_JAAFYV010000070.1:0-2518 GCF_011770055.1 Rhodococcus sp. B10
GGGCGGGACGGGCGGCAGCGCAGGCGGCGTCGCAGGTGCGACGACGGCGCACGGGCGTCCCGGCGCTCCGGGTATGGGCGCGATGGCACCCGGCGCGGGTAGAGGCGGCACCGACGGCGACGACGTTCACAAGACTCCGGGCTACCTCGTCGACGCGATCAACGGCGACGAGCTGATCGGCACCCTTCCCCTGGTCGCGCCGCCGGTACTCGGCGAATGATAGAGCGGCAGTGGGTCTTTCGCGGTCTCGAGTTCCGGAGCCTGATGCGCAGCGTCGGTCGGGACAGACTGCCGTTTCCGCTCCAGTTCCGTCCGCTCGTCGCGTCGGCGGAGGAGTACGCCCGGCAACAACACGACGCCGATGTCCTGGCGGCGTCGGCCCTCGACGACGATCTTCGAGTCTCGTTGCGTGTCCTGGTAGATCCGACGTACCGCATCGAGGTCGTCGGTCACCACCGACGGCGTGGACCCGAGCCGGAGAAGGTTCGCGCGCACGCCGCAGTGCAGCACGACGTCGGCGTCGTCCTGGTCCAGGATCCCGGCGTCGACGACGCGACCGGACACGACGTGACGGTCACGCTCGTCGACAGTCGTCACGCGGCACGTCTCGTCCTGGGGGCTCTTCCCGTCTGCGGTTCGGGTGACTCGCCACGGCTCGACGTGGTTCGGAGACAAACGGATTCGAACGAGGCCATGGTGCGTGCTGCGACGCGCACATCGGACCGCGAGCGCGCAGACCAGCTTCTCGGCCGTCCCCAGTCGAGTGCGGGCGAAATTCTGATCTGCAGAGGTGCGTCGATCGACGGACGCCCCGATGACACCGCAGCCGGCTTCCACTGGATCGACATCGACGGCGACGGACGCTACATCGTCCGGCACGGATCGATCGTCAGCATTCTTCCCGCCTCCCCGGCGGATCTCGAACACGAGGTGAGGCGCGCAGTCGACGACGTCACCCGTTGACACCCCATCGATTTTCGATACCCTATCGATAGTCGTTGTTATCGATTGTCGATATGGAGGCGTCGTGGAGAACCGATTTGCCGGCTTGGTCCGCCAGAACAGACTGCTCGCTGGCCTCTTCGCGGCGGCGATCGTGTTGTGGGCGTTATGGGACGTCGTGCAGTTTCATCGTTCCACCACGGTCGGGGCCGTACTCGAGGCGAACGACAAGCAACCCGTCCTCCCGATGTTCGGTGCCGAGTTCACGCCGGGAAACATCGTCGAGATCACCGTCGCGAAATCTGATCTGGGCCACCTGCAGGGGTTCGTCACGTTCTGCGGATACGCCCAGCCCATCGCCGTGATGGTCGTACTGCTGTTCGGCCTGCTGTTTCTCTACCGATTCACCGTCGACGTGCTGACCGGGCAGCCCTTCACGAAGCGCGCCAATTCGAACCTGCTCATGGTGGGTGTCGCGGTCGTCGCCTACCCGATCGTGCCGGGCATCTTCGGGCGTCTCGGCACGAATTCCGTTATCGGTGCACTCGATCTGGATACGTTCGACTCGGCGAGCTCGGTCGTAAGCGTCTGGACAGCGCTCGGAATTGCGTTCTTCCTTCAACTCGTCTTCGTCGCCATGCAGCAGGGCGCCAGACTCGCCGAGGACACCGAGGGCCTCGTCTGATGGGTGACGCCCCCGACCACCTGATCACTTGTCACCTCGGCGAAGTTCTCGACGCCCGCGGAATGACGCTCGCCGAGCTGTCACGTCTGGCCGGAGTGAGCGTCGTGAATCTCTCGGTCCTGAAGAACGACCGGGCCAAGGCGATTCGGTTCTCGACGCTGACCGCCATCTGTCGGGTGTTGAACTGCAGCCCTGGCGAGCTGTTCACCGTCCGCGACTGAGCACGAGCAATCGGACAAATCGACCCAGTACATTGGAGGAGGCCATCCGCTATCCCACTCGAATCGAAGGACACACATTGTCTGCTCCCGCCGGTCAGCCCTTGGTGAAGGGACAGAACGGACCGATCTCCGCCAGTGACGTGATCGTGTCGGTGCAGCTCACCGCACCCGCTGACCTGTCGGCCCTGCTGGTCACCTCCACCGGCAACGTCCGCTCCGACGCCGACTTCGTGTTCTTCAACCAGCCGCAGGGCCCCGGCGTTCGCCTCGTACCCGGCGCAGCCGGACAACCCGCGCAGCTGGCCATCTCGCTGGCGCAGATCCCCGCGGACATCGAGCAGATCCGCGCCGTCATCACGCTGGAGGACGCGTCGAGCAACTTCGGTCGTTCCGCGCCGCCTACGGCGTTCGTCTCCGACGGGCAGGGCACGCCGCTGTTCCACTACACCGTCGACGGCCTGAGCAGTGAATCCATCGTCATCGCGCTCGAGGTGTATCGGCGCGCAGGCGCGTGGAAGGTCCGCGCCGTCGGCCAGGGATATGCCGGTGGATTCGCCGCCCTCGTCACCGATCACGGAGTCAGCGTCGACGACGAGCCCGCCGCACAACCCGCGCCGGCGCAGCCGGTCTCGACCCCCGCGCCGACGCCGCCTCCCGCCCCGCCTGCACC
>NZ_JAAFYV010000071.1:0-2298 GCF_011770055.1 Rhodococcus sp. B10
TGTTTTCGTCTACGGGACTCTCACCCTCTACGACAGGCCGTTCCAGACCACTTCGACTAACACCATGATTTATCACTGTCGGACAGTCCGGCAGAACCATCACATGCAAACCCCACAACCCTCCATACGCAACCCCTGCCGGGTATCACACGCACAAAGTTTGGCCTCCTCCGCTTTCGCTCGCCACTACTCACGGAATCACAATTGTTTTCTCTTCCTGTGGGTACTGAGATGTTTCACTTCCCCACGTTCCCTCCACACACCCTATATATTCAGGTGCAGGTAACACGACATCACTCGTGCTGGGTTTCCCCATTCGGACACCCTCGGATCACAGCTCGGTTGACAGCTCCCCGAGGCTTATCGCAGCCTCCTACGTCCTTCATCGGCTCCTGGTGCCAAGGCATCCACCGTACGCTCTAAATTACTTACAACAAAGATGCTCGCGTCCACTGTGCAATTCTCAAACAACACACCCTCTCCGAACTTGACGCCGACACCAAACCACCACCGAAGCAGTGCGGTATGACCGACATTCGAAAAGAATCGTTTTCCTCCAGAAAGAAACAAACTCGCGCTTGTTCTCTCAGGACCCAACAGTATGCCGATATATTCACCCGCCGGCCACATCAAGGATGACGTGTACGACGCGAAAAGTCTGTCAGTGTTCCACCCGTGAGCTCCCGCAGACCTACAGACGAGGTCTAAACGGGCTCTGCCAGACATCATCCAACACCTATGTGCTGGTCCATGTTCTGGTGAATGCTCCTTAGAAAGGAGGTGATCCAGCCGCACCTTCCGGTACGGCTACCTTGTTACGACTTCGTCCCAATCGCCGATCCCACCTTCGACGGCTCCCTCCCACAAGGGGTTAGGCCACCGGCTTCGGGTGTTACCGACTTTCATGACGTGACGGGCGGTGTGTACAAGGCCCGGGAACGTATTCACCGCAGCGTTGCTGATCTGCGATTACTAGCGACTCCGACTTCACGGGGTCGAGTTGCAGACCCCGATCCGAACTGAGACCAGCTTTAAGGGATTCGCTCCACCTCACGGTCTCGCAGCCCTCTGTACTGGCCATTGTAGCATGTGTGAAGCCCTGGACATAAGGGGCATGATGACTTGACGTCGTCCCCACCTTCCTCCGAGTTGACCCCGGCAGTCTCTTACGAGTCCCCACCATCACGTGCTGGCAACATAAGACAAGGGTTGCGCTCGTTGCGGGACTTAACCCAACATCTCACGACACGAGCTGACGACAGCCATGCACCACCTGTACACCAACCACAAGGGAAACCGTATCTCTACAGCTGTCTGGTGTATGTCAAACCCAGGTAAGGTTCTTCGCGTTGCATCGAATTAATCCACATGCTCCGCCGCTTGTGCGGGCCCCCGTCAATTCCTTTGAGTTTTAGCCTTGCGGCCGTACTCCCCAGGCGGGGCGCTTAATGCGTTAGCTACGGCACAGATCCCGTGGAAGGAACCCACACCTAGCGCCCACCGTTTACGGCGTGGACTACCAGGGTATCTAATCCTGTTTGCTACCCACGCTTTCGTTCCTCAGCGTCAGTTGTTTCCCAGAGACCCGCCTTCGCCACCGGTGTTCCTCCTGATATCTGCGCATTTCACCGCTACACCAGGAATTCCAGTCTCCCCTGAAACACTCAAGTCTGCCCGTATCGCCTGCAAGCCCGAAGTTGAGCCCCGGGTTTTCACAAACGACGCGACAAACCGCCTACGAACTCTTTACGCCCAGTAATTCCGGACAACGCTCGCACCCTACGTATTACCGCGGCTGCTGGCACGTAGTTAGCCGGTGCTTCTTCTGCAGGTACCGTCACTCACGCTTCGTCCCTGCTGAAAGAGGTTTACAACCCGAAGGCCTTCATCCCTCACGCGGCGTCGCTGCATCAGGCTTCCGCCCATTGTGCAATATTCCCCACTGCTGCCTCCCGTAGGAGTCTGGGCCGTGTCTCAGTCCCAGTGTGGCCGGTCACCCTCTCAGGTCGGCTACCCGTCGTCGCCTTGGTAGGCCATTACCCCACCAACAAGCTGATAGGCCGCGGGCCCATCCTGCACCGATAAATCTTTCCACCACCCCACATGCATGGAATGGTCATATCCGGTATTAGACCCAGTTTCCCAGGCTTATCCCAGAGTGCAGGGCAGATCACCCACGTGTTACTCACCCGTTCGCCGCTCGTGTACCCCGAAAGGCCTTACCGCTCGACTTGCATGTGTTAAGCACGCCGCCAGCGTTCGTCCTGAGCCAGGATCAAACTCTCCGTAAAAGACTCT
>NZ_JAAFYV010000072.1:0-1834 GCF_011770055.1 Rhodococcus sp. B10
GTTGACGGGGGAGCGGTTGGAGCCGTTGTCGGCGGATACCTCGCGGGCTGGTGAGGACGGGGTGATCGGGGAGGAGCATCAGCAGATCGTGCGGAAGTTCTTTCGCCGGTTGGGTGGGAAGGTCGATGTCGAAACTCGTGAGCGTGCGGAGGCGCAGTTGGCGCAGTTGGCGCGGGAGTTGGGTCCGGATCATTTCAAGGCGGCGGCGGGCCGGTTGTATGACGTGCTCGATCCGGATGGGGAGGACGAGAGTCCGGAGCGGGTGGCCGATCGGTGTTATGTGCGGTTGGAGGAGCAGGGTCCGGATGGGTTGTCGAAGGTGCGGATGGTTGTCGATGCGGAGTTTCGGGCGTATTTGGAGGCGGTGTTGGCCAAGTGGGCCAAGCCGGGGCAGTGCAACAGTGCCGATCTTTCGCCGGTGGTCGATGATCCCGACGTCCCCGGTGACCCTGACTCGACCGGTGACCTTGACGCGCCCGGTGACTCCGGTGCGGCCGATGACCCCGACGCCGACACCGAGACCGGCACGGGCGACGCGGAGGTCTTGGATGGCCCTAACGCCGAGCATGATTCGACCGGCTCGGGTGGTGACGACGGTTCGACTGGCTCGGACGGCGACGGTACCGATTCGGCCGGCACGGATGAAGGGTTGTTCGAGCCGGGGGTCGACGATTCCGATACCCCTGCTGCAGGCAATGCCTCTACCGACACGGCCGCGGCAGATAGGACTGCTGCAGACGGGGCCGCTACCGACAAGACTGCCCCAGACAAGGCGGCTGAAGAGCGGGCGGGTCGGGATCGGCGGGGTAGGGGTCGGCGTCAGCATGATGCGGTGAAGATGGTGTTTCGGCAGATGTTGGCGTCGGGGCAGATGGGTCGGCATCGGGGGTTGCCGGTGACGGCGGTGGTGTCGATGTCGTGGAAGGATCTCGAGGCTGGCACTGGTCATGCGGTGACTGAATCACCCCAGGTTCTGTGCCGCCTCCAGTTGGGGCTGATCCTCGGTTCCGAAGCCAGCGTAGTAGAGAGTTTCGTACTCGATCGGGGGCATGTGCCCGATGCTCGAGTGGAGACGTCGAGCGTTGTACCAATCGACCCATCCGGCGGTCGCGAATTCGATGTCCGAAATCGTCCGATACGGCCCGGAGTGGAAGATCGTGGTGCGGATGCACTCGGTCTTGTACAACCCGTTCGCTGATTCGATGAGGGCGTTGTCGTACGCGTCCCCGACCGACCCGATCGATGCAGCGATCTGCTCGAGCGCCAATTTCTCGGTCAGCGTCACCGATGTGTACTGACTGCCTGCGTCCGAATGATGTATCAGCTCAGCAGCTTTCACCGGATTGCCGTCGCGGTTGCGTTGCCACAGTGCCATCCTCAGCGGGATCGTCACCAGATCCACGGTTTTGGACATCGATGCATGCCAGGCCACGATCTTGCGGGAGAACACGTCGATGATGAACACCACGTACACCCATCCGGCCCATGTTCTGACGTAGACATCCCACGCCGGTCAGATGTCAAGCGGCAGCGATTTTCACGCCCGCATCCGGCAACGGACCGGTCGGCCAGGCGCGGTCGTCGTCCCATGGTTCGTTGTGTTTGAGGCACCACCACAATCTGCCGAGGAGTTTGTTCGCGAGATTGCGCAGGGCCGCGTTGTGATGCTCACCGAGCGTGCGGCGTTTGTCGTAGTGCGCGCGTGCGCCTGTCGATTTGGTCAGCATGGAGAAGGCCCACCAGTGGCAGGCGTCGCCGAGTCTCTTGTTGCGGACTTTGCGGGCTTTGACGTAATGCGATCGACCGGACGCACGGGTGATCGGTGCGGTGCCGG
>NZ_JAAFYV010000073.1:0-1433 GCF_011770055.1 Rhodococcus sp. B10
CGCGACCCTGGCCACTGCCGAAGGATTGCATCCACTGCCGACCGCGGCGTATCCAGCGATCGTGTCCACCGAACGTGTCGTCTCTCGACAAGCCCTGGTGTCCTATCGCGGCAACCGCTACTCGGTTCCACCCGAACTCGCCTCGGCTTCAGTGACCGTCACCCAGGTACTCGGCACCGACATCATCGACATCGTCACCACCTCCGGCATCACCATCGCCCGACATCGTCTGGCCGCCGACGGCACCGGGATAATGGTCCGCGAGCACGGCCACATCTACGCCCTCGAACAAGCAGCGATGGCCGGCGCGAACACCGGACGACCGCACCGCCGAAAAGAACGCATCCCACCCGGGACGGACGCACTCGCTGCCGCCGACAAGCTCCGAACCGCCGCCGGCGCAACGCTTGCCGATCCCACGGATTGCGATGAGACCGATAGTGGCGCAACCGAATCCGACGTGAGCGGGGCCATCGTCTACGACCTGTCGATCTACGAACGCGCCGCGCACGGAAGGAACACTCTCTGATGGCAGCCGAGAAGACGAGCGACCGTGTGCCGGCACCGAACACCGCCGAGGCAGCGAGCCTCTACCAACGCTTGCGCGGGCATCTCGCAGTGCTCAAACTCTATGACGCGGCCGAAGCGTTGCCCTCGGTCCTCGACCAAGCAGCTGCCGAGGAACTGTCGATGACCGCGGCATTGGACCGGTTGCTCTCGATCGAGGTCGGAGCTACCGAGGCACGCCGGTTGGCCGGCAGGCTGCGGTTTGCATGTCTGCCGACACCGGCATCACTCGAAGACTTCGACTACGGCGCAGCCGCTGGAGTCGACAAGAAGCTCGTCGAAGAGCTCGCAACCTGCCGTTTCCTGGAGACGGCGACGAATGTCCTGCTCATCGGCCCACCGGGCGTCGGCAAGACGCATCTGTCAGTCGGGCTGGCTCGCGCCGCCGCGCATGCCGGATACCGAACCTATTTCACCACCGCCGCCGACCTCGCGGCCCGCTGTCACCGCGCCGCGTTGGAAGGAAGGTGGGCAACGACGATGAGGTTCTACGCCGGGCCGACGTTATTGGTGATCGACGAACTCGGCTATCTCCCGTTGCCCGGTGAGGCGGCGTCGGCGTTGTTTCAGGTTGTCTCACAACGGTATATGAAAACCTCGATCATCATGACCACCAACCGCGGCGTTGGATCGTGGGGTGAAGTACTCGGCGACAACACCGTCGCAGCCGCCATGCTCGACCGACTCCTACACCGTTCGGTCGTACTCAACCTCGACGGAGATTCCTACCGACTCCGCGACCACAACGCACGATCGGAGAAGCTCCGCAAGGCCACCACAGGAACCCGCCAACCACTACAGTGAAGACCGCTCACAGGTGATGAATTTCGCCGAGCACATCTGCTGAAGTTCGCTGAGCCTCGTCA
>NZ_JAAFYV010000074.1:0-1373 GCF_011770055.1 Rhodococcus sp. B10
TGTCCAGTCCATAGACATATGAGAGTCGTATGTCTACGGACATGTGAGACACGCTTGCTGGCGTCGTAGGTGTGGGGCACCTGAATCGGCTAGGGAAGATTCCATGGCCAGAACGGGTGCGCGCCTCATGCAACTGATCGATGCTGTCCTCATCGCGGTAGTGGTGGAGAAAGTGGATCCGGCGTCGGTGTTCGGTGCCGGCGGTGTCAAAGGGTGGTGCGAGCGCAACGAAATCTCGACCGCCACCTTCTACCGACACAAACAACGAATCGAGCGCGAGGGCCGGTGGGAACCGAAATCCCGCCGGCCACGCTCGAGTCCACGACGCACCCCAGAAGGCGTCGAAGACGCGATCGTGCAATGGCGCGGAAAACTGCGGGGCGACAATGGTGCCGAAAACATCCACTATCAACTCCACGCGGTCGCGCTGCGAGATGGGTGGTCCGCCAAAGGCTGGCACGTCCCGCCTCGCTCGACGATCAACAAGGTCCTGCGCCGCCACGGATTGCTGGAATCGAACCCCAAAAAGCGACCCAAATCGTCCTACACACGATTTCAGTACGCACAACCGCGCGACTGCTACCAAATCGATGCCACAGAAGTGGTTCTCGCAGGAGGCCCGAAAGCAACGGTCTTCGAAGTCCTCGACGACTGCACCCGCACCCTGGTCGCCACACTCGTCGCCGACGCCGAGACAGCCAAGGCTGCTGTCGCCGCAATCGACACAGCATTCGACGACTACGGAATCCCGGCAATGGTGTTGTCCGACAACGGAACCGCTTTCACAGCCAAACGCACCAAGGGGGCGCAGTCGCAGTTCACCCGCTTCGTCACCGAGTCCGGTGCACGGCTGATCCACTCGAGTCCGTATCACCCGCAAACCAACGGCAAAGTCGAGCGACACCACCGCACCTTCAAGCAATGGCTCGACCATCAACCACGCCGCCCCGCCACCCACTCCGCCCTGCAGAAAGCGTGCGACCGCTACCAGAAGTTCTACAACACCGAACGTCGCCACAGTGCGGTGAACATGCCTCCAGCGCAGGCATGGGCCAACGCGGCGACGCTCGGAGGACCCGAACATCTACCGCGTCAGCTCGATGCCACCATCGGACACCACAGCGTCTCCGATTCCGGTGTCATCAGTGTCGGCCACTCATCGGTCTCGGTCGGGCGAGCCCACGCAGGCTTGAAAGTCACAGTGCTGCGCAACGGCGACCACGTCACCGTCTTCCACATCACCGGCGATGTTCTAGGACACCTACACCTCGACCGCGACAAGCGATACCAAGGACAACTCCACGCCCCCGCCGCCTAGAATCGACTCTCACATCTATGTAGACATCGTGTCTCACATCTATGTAGACAGCACA
>NZ_JAAFYV010000075.1:0-1319 GCF_011770055.1 Rhodococcus sp. B10
ACCCGTGATGCTCCTATGAGTGTCAACTGCTGATTTTCTGTGTGAGTAGCTGGAACATTTCGCGGGCGACGGCTCGTTTGAGGCAGCGGATGATGTCGCGTTTGCTTTTGCCTTGGGCGAGTCGTTTGTCGCGGTAGGCGCGGGTTCGGGGGTCGCGTTTGAGGCGGGCCAAAACGATGATGTGCAGTGCCCGGTTGGCTTGCCGGTTTCCGCCCCGGTTGAGTCGGTGCCGGCTGGTTTTACCGGAGGATGCAGGGATCGGGGCGACACCACAGAGACTGGCGAACGCGGCCTCGTTCGAGATCCGGTCGGGGTTGTCGCCGACGGTGATCAGCAGTTGCGCTGCGGTCTCGTAGCCCACTCCGAAACGGGCGATGAGGTCGGCGGCGGCGTCGTCGACGAGTGGGTGCAGGTCGGCTTCGAGGGCGGCGATCTCGTGGTCGAGCATGCGGATGCGGCGGGCCAGTGACCGCAACGCGGTTTTGACTGCCGCCGCCAGTACGCCGGGTTCGACCGTGCCTGGTCGCAGTCCTGCGCAGGCCTCGACCAAGGCCTTCGTCGAGAGACCGCGCAGCTGCTCTCGGATCGGCTCGGGCGCGTTGACCACCGCCGACTTCAATGCGGTGATCGCCTCGGCGCGGGATTTGACTGCGGTGCGACGAGCGTTGTGCAGGAATCGAATTGCTTCGACGTCCCCGTCGTGTGCTTTCGGGACGGTGCGTGCGATCCCCGCCGCTGCCAGGCGAGCGGCGCTGTAGGCGTCGAGGGAATCGGACTTGCCCTGAAATCGGCGTGACTGCCGGTCGGTGCGGTCGACGTCGACGACCTCGATGCCTGCCTCCTGCAGGACTGCAGTCAGCGCTGATCCGTAACTACCGGTGCCTTCGACACCGATTCGAGCGACGACACCGGCGCCGCGAACCCATGCCAGCAGGGCGCGGTAGCCGGCGGCGGTGGCGGGGAATTCGCGGTCGCCGATGCCGCGGCCGAGGTGGTCGATGATCGCGGCGTGGTGGGTGTCTTTGTGGGTGTCGACACCGGCGAACACGGTCAGGCTGACATCGGGTGGATTTTCGGTCATGCTGGACACTGGTTATCCCTTCACGAGGTGACCACGCACCGGCCGGGACGGCGGACAACACAGTGACGGGACTCTTTGGTCAGGCTCCTATCAAGTCACTCCGCCCCACCGGTCGCGTGTGCTTCAGGTGTCCATCGATGCAGCAGCCGACACATCACGGGAAAGACAGCCATCGGCGTCAGCGCGGAAACGAGTCAAACCACTGCATCGACGAACCATTCCAGTATCACTGCGCGGA
>NZ_JAAFYV010000076.1:0-1220 GCF_011770055.1 Rhodococcus sp. B10
GGCGGTCTCAAGCAGTCATCGCAACGTGCCTGATCATTGGGGGATGGTTGCGATGGGACGTCCGGTGTACACCCATGAGGTGCGGATGCTGTTCTGGGTTCTGTTGGGTTGGGGCTCGACGGTGAAAGAGGCCGCCGAGGTGATCGGTATGGCGGAGATGACCGGTCACCGGTGGGTGCAGGATCGTGGCGGTGTTCGTCCCCGGGCGACACCGCTACCGTCGGGCCGCTTCCTGTCGTTGACCGAGCGCGAGTTCATCGCCGACTACATCGGCGACGGGTGGACGATGACCGCGGTGGCGAAAGCCCTCGGCCGCGCCACCTCCACCGTCAGCCGAGAACTTAAGCGCCACAAGCTATATCGAGGACGTTACGGCGCCAACGCGGCCCACCGGCAGGCGCAGGCTTCGGCGAAACGGCCCAAGATTTCGAAGCTGGAATCGAATCCTCGGTTGGCAGCCGAGGTGCGGGCGCGGCTCGAGAAGGATCATTCTCCCGAGCAGATCGCGCATAGTCTGAAGATCGACTTTCCAGACGATCCGGAGATGCACGTGTCGCACGAGACGATCTACCAGACACTGTTCGTGCTGGGCAGGGGCGGTTTGAAGAAGGAGCTGGCCAGCCATCTTCGGACCGGCCGTACACGCAGGTACGGGCACAAGAAGCATCGCGATTCACGTTCGAAGATCGCCGGCATGATCAACATCGCCGAACGTCCCGCCGAAATTGAGGATCGCAGCGTCCCCGGGCATTGGGAAGGCGATTTGATCATCGGCAAGAACGGCGGATCCTCGATCGGGACGTTGGTCGAACGCACCACACGGCTGGTGTTGCTGTTGCATCTGCCGTGCGGTCATTCCGCTACCCAGGTCGCCGAGGCGATGACCGCGAAAATCATGGAATTACCTGCTGCGCTTCGGCGTTCGATCACCTGGGATCAAGGACGGGAGATGTCCGGGCATGCCCAGTTCACCGTCGACACAGGGGTGCAGGTCTACTTCTGTGACCCGCACTCCCCGTGGCAACGTGGCACCAACGAGAACACCAACGGACTGCTTCGTCAGTACTTTCCCAAAGGCACCGATCTGTCCGTTCACTCCCCGGAACGGCTCGCCGAGGTCGAGGACCTACTCAACAACCGTCCTCGTAGGACCCTCGGATGGGATACTCCTCTGAAGGCATACGACAAGACGCTCGTTGCGATGACCGCTTGAGACCGCC
>NZ_JAAFYV010000077.1:0-1127 GCF_011770055.1 Rhodococcus sp. B10
GTCGCTCGGCGAGTGTGCCCTGCGGCGTCAGCTCGACCTCGAGTTCACCAGCGAGATACTGGCGCGCGAACTCTTTGTTCGACCCGACGTAGGAGGAAATCGTGCGACGGATACGACGCTTCTCCAGCAGCACACCGAGCCCGAAACTATCTGTGCCGCAATTGTTGCTCACGATCTCCAGATCCGATGCGCCCTGATCGAGCACGGCACCGATCAACACCTCGGGAACCCCGACCAGCCCGAAACCACCCACGGCGATCGACGCTCCATCCGGCAGATCCGCCACCGCGTCGGCGGCGCTCGCTACGACTTTGTCCATCATGCGGTCGACCATACATCGCTTTGTACGTTCTGTGAACGTATCGCCACTATGCGAACATTTGCTACGGTGTTCGGGAACGAAGGAGAGTTCATGGCAGACGAGACGGCGCCGTCGTCGGACTACGTGCAATCGCTCGGCCGAGGGCTGGCGGTGATCAGGGCGTTCGACGGGGTGAACCCGCGTCGCACGTTGACCGACGTCGCCAAGACCACCGATCTGACCCGGGCGACTGCGCGACGCTTCCTCCTCACTCTGGTCGAACTCGGTTACGTGCGTACCGACGGAACCCTCTTCTGGCTCACCCCGAGAGTGCTCGAACTCGGCTACAGCTACCTGTCGTCGCTGACACTGCCCGACGTCGCCGGGCCCCACCTCGAAGCACTCTCCCAGCGGGTGCACGAATCGTCGTCGGTATCCATCCTCGACGGCGACGACGTCGTCTACGTCGCCCGCGTCCAGGTCTCACGCATCATGACCGTCGCGATCACCATCGGCACCCGCTTTCCCGCCTACGCCACCTCGATGGGCCGAGTCCTGTTGGCAGGACTCTCATCCGACGAACTCGACGCCTACCTGTCACGACTGGACCCGACGCCGCTGACCGGTAAGACCATCACCGACATCGCATCCCTTCGCGCCGAACTCGAATCCGTTCGCACCCAGGGCTATTGCCTGGTCGACCAAGAACTCGAAGCAGGTCTGCGCTCGATCGCCGCACCGATCCACGACACCGCCGGCACCGTCATCGCCGCAGCCAACGTGTCCACCCCCGCCGCCCGGCACTCCGCCGACGCCGCCCGCGAAC
>NZ_JAAFYV010000078.1:0-996 GCF_011770055.1 Rhodococcus sp. B10
CCGATGCTCGGCCGTCCTTCGTCGGCCGCAACCTGGTGTCGCCGCGCAGACTGCAGAACCGATCGAGATTTGCTTGTGCCCCCTCGACGGTCAGGTCGTCAGCGAGAGTGCGCCACCAACGCTGTGCTGCAGTGTGATTCGCCTTCTCTACCGCACCTTTGCGGTTACCGCGCCTCGGTGGGCAGATCGCAACGGATGCACCGTAGTGTTTCGCGACACCGGCGAAGCTGGCGGTGACTCGGCCGGACTCGGGGTGGCAGACCGTGGCCATCCGGTCGAACCTCCACACCCGTGTTACGCCTCCCAGTCCGCGACAGATTCGGTCGAGGCCGTCGACCACATGAGGCTGGGTCATCGCAGGTGCGAGGATTCCACGCCACTTGCCGGAATTGGCGAGAGTTCCCACGAACAAGTGCGCCGTCGTTCCCCACCCCCACGAGGCGGGTGGATTCGGTAGGTCGACCCAATCCCATTGTGTCTCTTCGCCTGGTGGATGATCGATCACCGCATTGGGTCTCGCGGTGGCGGTCGCACATGCGTGGCAGACGGGACGTAGTTTCAACTCGCGGATCTTGCGGTGCAGGGTTTGATACGACAGCGTGTATCCGAGGTCTTCGAGTTCGTCACAGAGCGTCCGCACCCACAGATGCGGGTCGTCGATCAGCCGGGCGGTGACGTAGGCGAGGAACACCTCGAATGGGTCCGGTGCGCTGCGTTTGCGCACTCCAGGGGCAGTTGTGCCGTTAAGGTAGCTGCGAATGGTGTTGCGATCTCGGCCGGTGTGACGGGCGATCGCCGAGATCGTCCAGCCTCGTTTGCGTAGGGCGTGTACTTCCATGTCTTCCTCCCGTGTAAGCATGAGGAGCGGGTCTCCTTCGAGTAGCTGGTGCGTGGTCAGAGACCATCAGCTTCGTTGGAGACCCGCCCTCGTTGGCGGTGCCACACGGGTGATGAATTTCAGTGAGCGTCAGTGATGAATTTCGATGAGCGCCGTCA
>NZ_JAAFYV010000079.1:0-914 GCF_011770055.1 Rhodococcus sp. B10
GAGGTAATCGCCGAGCTCACTGCCGACGAACTCGCGCAGTGCTGGGTATGGGTAGCGACGCCGCGCCACGTGGAAAAGGCCGCTGCAGCAGGCGCACGTAACTTTCAGTACTGCTTCTCGGCCTCCAGCGCGCACAACGAAGCCAATATCGGCCGCACCACAGAGGTCAGCCTGGCCGCGATGCCGGACGCCACCGAGATCGCCGTCTCGGTGGGCGGGCAGATCGAACTGTGCATCGCCACCTCGTTCACCTGCCCGTTCGACGGACCTGTCCCCGAAGAGCGCGTGCTTGCCCTCGCCAACGACGAACGGACCGCAGGCGCAACGGATATCGTCATCTGTGACACATTGGGTCAAGCTGTTCCCGCGCAGGTCGGCTCGCTGATCTCTCGCGTCGGCGCCGAGTCACCGCAACGGCGCATCGTCTTCCACGGCCACGACACCTGGGGCCTCGGAGTGGCGAACACCCTTGCCGCGATCACCGCCGGGGCGACCCTCGTCGACGGCGCACTCGGCGGACTCGGCGGCTGCCCGTTCGCCCCCGGTGCAAGCGGAAACACCTCGACCGAGGACATCCTCTTCGCGACCCGGCCGAACTGGTTCACCCCGTCGACCCTGGCCGCCATGGTTGGGCTCTCGGAAAGCCTGCTCGCCGAACTCGGCGAACCGATGCGCTCGAAGACGGTTCAGGGTGCACGGTCCAACGCCAAGGCATTCGAGTGGGTCGTATGAGCAAGATTCTTGTCACGACACCCATTCCCGCACCGGGAATGGACATCCTCGAGGCAGCAGGCGAGGTGGAGGTGCTCTCCCTCGACCATGCAGGACTCGTCGAGCGGTGCGCCTCGGGTGAGTACAGCGTCGTCGTCTCGCAACTTCGCGACCGTTTCGACGCCGAACTTCTCGAGACCGCG